>JAQUZN010000086.1 GCA_028691315.1 Candidatus Izemoplasmatales bacterium
TGGTAGATGCTCAAACCGGAGAAGTTGTTTCTTCAGACTCTATCAAGGAACAAAAGATTTTCATGGGTGATATTCCTATGATGACCCCTATTGGTACTTTTATTATCAATGGTTCAGAACGGGTAATCGTCAGTCAAATCGTCCGTAGTTCTGGAGTATTTTATTCAGAAGAAGTCGATAAGAAAACATTACAAAGAAAGTATTTAGGACAAGTGATTCCAACCAGAGGAGCTTGGCTAGAATACGAAATGGGATCTAAAGATATCCTATATGCAAAAATTGACCGTTCAAAGAAAATTTACCTTACTACGATGATTAAAGCATTAGGCTTATCTACAGAAGCTCAAATCTTTAATCTTTTTGGCGATAACACACTTCTAAGGAATACTTTTGCGAAAGATTTAACACAAAATTCTGAAGATGCAATGAAAGAAGTATACGCAAAAATTCGTCAAGGTGAGACCGCAACATTGGAAGGTGCTCGAAGTTTCTTTGTTTCTAGACTTTATGATGAAAAGCGCTATGATTTGGCTGAAGTAGGCCGTTTCAAAGTGAATCAAAAACTTGATATTATTACTAGAATTCGTCAATTATTAGATCGCGGAGTCGAAATTAGAATTGCGAAAGATTTAGTTGATAATGAAACTGGTGAAATTCTTATTGCCGGCAATCAACAGATTGATCGGGTTGTTCTTGAAGTTTTAAATTCGAATCGGCATTTATATACAGAAAGAGTCGTTTTTGATCAAGATTTAGAGACTGAACTTCAAAATCATTTAGACCGCGAAGCTCGTCATGAAATTTTATCAGACAATATCAATGAAGACTTTATTGAAAATGTTATTCGTGGATGTTATGTTGAAATCTTAGATCTTAAAATGGGCGTTAATGGCGTTTTAAAACCAGTACGTTTAATTGGGAACAATTCATACGAAACAAGACTACACATTTCTACATCGGACATGATTGCAAGTATTTCATACTACCTAAACTTGTTTGATCGCATTGGAGCATTAGATGACATTGACCACCTAGGAAATCGTCGTTTAAGATTGATTGGCGAACTTCTTAAAAATCAATTTAGAATTGGTCTTGCGAAGATGGAAAAGAATGTTAAAGATCGTATGTCAACAAAAGAATCCAAAGAAATGACTCCCCAAAATCTTGTGAATATTAGACCACTGACTTCCTCTTTAAAGGAATTTTTTGGCAGTTCTCAGTTATCTCAATTTATGCAACAAACCAATCCACTAGATGAAATTACTCATAAACGTCGTATATCTGCTCTTGGGCCTGGTGGATTAACCAGAGACCGCGCAGGATTTGAAGTACGTGACGTTCATCAATCGCATTATGGAAGAATTTGTCCTATTGAAACACCTGAAGGTCAAAACATTGGTTTGATTAACAGTTTAGCTTGTTACGTGAAAGTTAATAAATATGGTTTTATGGAAACGCCATATTTAAAAATTGATAAAGAAACAGGTAAAGTAACAGATCACATTGATTATTTAACTGCTGACCAAGAACAAAAATTTGTTATTGTTCAAGCAAATGTTAAAATCAATGATGACATGTCAATTACCGAAGATAGAGTTGTAGCTAGATATTTAGGTGAAACAAAAATCTTTGATCGCACAAAGTGTGAATATATGGATGTGTCTCCAAAACAAATTGTTTCGGTTTCAACAGCTTGTATTCCTTTCTTAGAGCATGATGATGCAAACCGTGCTTTAATGGGTGCGAACATGCAACGTCAAGCAATACCTTTGTTAAATCCAGAATCTCCATTTGTTGGAACAGGCATTGAATATAAAACAGCCCATGACTCCGGAACGGGCGTTATTTCATTACATGATGGTGTTATTGAATTTGTTGACGGAAAGAAAATTCGAGTTCGGTTGGCAGATGGTTCTTTAGACGAATATAGATTACAGAAATTTATGAGAAGTAACCAAGGGACTTGTATTAATCAAACACCAATTGTAGAGTTAGGCGAAATTGTTAAAGCTGGCGATATTATCGCTGATGGTCCTTCAATGGAAGATGGAGAATTAGCCCTAGGTAGAAACGTTGTTGTTGCCTTTATGACTTGGAATGGTTACAACTATGAAGATGCCGTTATTATGAACGAACGTTTAGTGAAAGAAGACGTCTATACGTCGATTCACATTGAAAAATATGAAATTGAAGCAAGAGATACAAAACTTGGAAAAGAAGAAATCACTAGAGAAATTCCAAATGTTGGTGAAGAAGGTCGCAAATACTTAGATGAACACGGAATTATTATTCCGGGTGCTGAAGTTAAAGAAGGCGACATTTTAGTTGGTAAAGTTACACCAAAAGGTGTTACTGACCCTACCCCTGAAGACAGATTATTACTTGCTATCTTTGGAGAAAAATCACGTGAAGTTCGTGACACTTCCTTAAGAGTTCCTCATGGTGGAGGAGGAATTGTTCACTCTGTCAAAATTTTCACAAGAGACGATGATGAATTATCACCTGGAGTAAATACGGTTGTACGCGTTTATATCGTTCAAAAACGTAAAATTTCTGAAGGCGATAAAATGGCTGGACGACATGGCAATAAGGGTGTTATTTCTAAAATATTACCAAGCGAAGATATGCCATACATGAGCGACGGTACCCCAGTAGATATTATGTTAAATCCACTTGGTGTTCCTTCTCGTATGAATATTGGACAAGTATTAGAAATTCATCTTGGAATGGCCGCAATACGATTAGGAATTCATGTTGCAACACCAGTTTTTGATGGTGCAACTCAAGAAGATTTAGATGATATTATGCTAGAAGCTGGCATGGCTCCAGATGGGAAATATGAGTTGTATGATGGTAGAACCGGTGAAAAATTTGATAACCGTGTTTCTGTCGGCGTTATGTATATGATTAAACTTGACCACATGGTTGATGATAAATTACATGCAAGAAGCGTAGGGCCTTATACACTTGTAACACAACAACCAATGGGTGGAAAAGCTCAAAATGGTGGACAACGTTTTGGAGAAATGGAAGTTTGGGCACTTGAAGCATATGGTGCTGCATACACGCTCCAAGAAATGTTAACAGTTAAGTCCGATGATATTATCGGTAGAAACAAAGTCTTTAGAGCAATAGTTGATGGACAACCAATTCCTGATCCAAGTTTACCAGAGTCATTCCGCGTTCTTACAAGAGAACTTCGTTCATTAGGTATTTATGTTGAGTTAATCAATAGAGATTCAGGATTAAATGAAGTAAATAAGAGCTTAGTTGATGATGATGTAGAGGATTATATTACAAAATATGGTTTCAAATCCTAAGAAAGGTAGTGAATGTTGATGAGTCAAAAATTTTCACATTTTAAAATCAGACTAGCATCTCCTGAAGAAATTAGAAGCTGGTCCTATGGTGAAGTAAAGAAGCATGAAACAATCAATTACCGTACTTTGAAACCGGAAAAAGATGGATTGTTTTGTGAAGTGATTTTTGGGCCAACGAAAGATTATCAATGTGCTTGCTCCAATAAATCAAAAAGAAGCGCGCATCCAGGAAAAAAATGTCCTGTCTGCGGTGTTGAATATACTGAATCAAAAGTTCGTCGTGAACGTATGGGTCATATTGAACTTGCTGCACCAGTTGTACATGCTTGGTATTTAAGAAACTCGCCTTCTAGACTAGCGATTTTATTAGACATTAAATCAAAAGACTTAGAGGAAGTCGTGTACTTAGCATCTTATATTGTTGTTGACGCAGGGGATACGGACTTAACATTCAAACAAATTTTATCAGAAGCAGATTACACTCATTACTATTTCGAATACGGCTCTCGTTTTAAAGCATTAACAGGTGCAGAGGCTGTGAAGTATTTACTGAAGAAAATTGATTTAGTAAAAGAAACGCTTGCATTACGTATTGAATTAAAGACTGCTTCAAAACAAAGAAGAGAAAAAATCATCAAACGTTTAAATGTCGTTGAAGCATTTAAAAATAGCGATAATTTACCGGAATGGATGGTTTTAGATGTATTACCAGTTATTCCGCCAGATTTACGCCCTATGGTTCAATTAGATGGTGGTCGTTTTGCGACAACCGATTTAAATGACTTATATCGTCGTATCTTAAATCGTAATAACCGTTTAAAACGTCAATTCGAACAAGGTGCTCCGCATCTAATTACGAAAAACGAAAAACGTATGTTACAAGAAGCTGTTGATGCATTGATTGATAACTCCAAACGTGGAAGAAAAGTGGTTGTGGAACGTAATCGTGCCCTAAAATCATTATCGGATATGTTAAGAGGAAAACAAGGACGTTTCCGTCAAAACTTACTAGGAAAACGTGTTGACTACTCTGGACGTTCGGTTATTGTTGTTGGACCTGATCTTGAAATGTACCAATGTGGATTACCAAAAGAAATGGCAATCATTCTTTTCAAACCATTTGTTATTAGAGAAATGATTTCCAGAGGAATTGCTGCTAATATTCGTATGGCTAAACAATATATTGAAAAACTAGATGGACGTATTTGGGCTGTTCTTGAAGATGTTATCAGAGAGCATCCAGTGTTGCTAAACCGTGCTCCAACACTTCATAGACTTGGAATTCAAGCTTTTGAACCGATTTTGGTTGAAGGAAAAGCCATTCGTTTGCATCCGCTTGTAACAACAGCGTTCAATGCCGACTTTGATGGTGACCAAATGGCAGTCCATGTTCCATTATCTGAAGAGGCACAAGCGGAAGCTAGAGTATTAATGCTTGCATCTAACAACATTTTAGCGCCAAAAGATGGTAAACCAATTGTTACTCCTTCTCAAGATATGGTATTAGGTAATTACTATCTTACTTTAGAAGACATTGGCGCTGTTGGCGAAGGTAGTGTTTATAAGGATTTTAATGAAGTAGTTATGGCTTATGAAAATAAGTTTGTGACCCTTCATTCGCGAATTGCGATTAAAGCATCTACTTTATCAAGACCTTTACCTGAAGAATTTAAAGATCATTACATTGTAACAACACCTGGTAAACTAATATTTAATACAATCTTACCAGATTCATTTCCATATATTAACGAACCAACAAAATACAATCTTGAAACTGCAACGCCAGAACATTACTTTTTAGCGCCAGGCACAGACATTAAAGAAGCAATTAAAATGATGGAAATCGTTTCTCCATTTAAAAAGAAATTCTTATCTATGATTATTGCCCAAATTTTTGCTGTGTACAAGATTAATGAAACATCTAAAATGCTTGATAAGATGAAAAACATTGGATTCAAGTATTCGACAGTTGCAGGAATTACTGTTGCGGCTAGTGATGTTAAAGTTTACTCGAAGAAATATGAAGTTTTAGATCTTCATGACAAAAAAGTTGATGAAATCTCTGAAATGTATGACATGGGATTACTAACTGATTCAGAACGTTCAAAACTTGTTATTGATGAATGGTCAAAAGCAAAAGATGAAATCCAAAAAGGCTTGGAAATTGAACAAGATCATGAGAATCACATTTTCATGATGAGTGATTCTGGTGCCCGTGGTAACATTTCAAACTTTACCCAACTTGCTGGTATGCGTGGTTTAATGGCAAATCCTAGTGGTGGAACTATTGAACTACCTATTAAAGCTTCTTTCCGTGAAGGATTAACGATGAGTGAGTTCTTTATCTCGACCCATGGTGCGAGAAAAGGTTCTACCGACACCGCCTTAAAAACAGCAGAATCTGGTTATTTAACTCGCCGACTTGTTGACGTTAGCCAAGATGTTGTTATTACAGAAGAAGATTGTGGTACCGATAAAGGCGTACGTGTTAAAGCAGTACTTGATCGTGATGGCAAAGAGATTGAATCTTTGTTTGATCGAATCTTAGGACGCTATGCATCCGCTGATTTCTTCCATCCATTTACTGGCGAAGTTTTAGTTCATCGCAATCAATATATTTCCGAAGAAGTCGGAAGAAGACTTGTTAATTCCGCTTTCAATCCTGAAACAGGAGAAACTGAATCAATTGCTATTCCAATTCGTACTGGATTAACTTGTACATCACATATTGGAGTTTGCCGTAAATGTTATGGACAAAACTTAGCAACTGGTAATAAAGCCGAAGTTGGTGAGTCTGTAGGAACAATTGCTGCTCAATCTATTGGTGAGCCTGGTACACAGTTAACCATGAGAACATTCCATACTGGTGGTGTTGCTGGAGATGATATTACACAAGGTTTACCTCGTATACAAGAATTATTTGAAGCAAGAAAATCAAAAGCGAAAGCTATTATTTCTGAAATAAATGGTTTCGTTACAGAAATCACCCCAATTGAAGAACGTTTCTTGATTTTCGTTGGAAATGAAATTGAAGCTAAAAAATATGAAACAAACTCAAACGTACAACCATTAGTTGTGAAAGGCGATGAAGTTTACGCCGGAATGCAATTAACAGAAGGTGCGATTGATCCTAAAGAATTACTAAGAGTTGCCGATATGGCTCAAGTTCAACAATACATCTTGAAAGAAGTTCAAAAAGTATACCGTTCTCAAGGTGTTGATATTTCTGATAAGCATATTGAAATTATCATCCGTCAAATGACAAGAAGATTAAATGTTGTTCTTGAAGGTGATACAGATTTATTGCCGGGAAGTCAAATTTCTACTCACGAGTTCATTGAAGCAAACAAAGTTGCATTCGCAGCTGGACTACGTCCTGCTGTTGCTAAACCAGTATTGCTAGGTATTACAAAAGCAAGTTTGAGAAGCGATTCCTTCTTGTCTGCTGCATCGTTCCAAGAAACAACAAGAGTATTAACAGATGCTGCAATTAGAGGTAAATCGGACCCATTACTAGGCTTAAAAGAAAATGTAATTATTGGTGGATTAATTCCCGCAGGTACTGGAATTCTTAGATTAAAGAATTTAGCTTATGAAATGCCTGAAGAGGAAGAAGATTTATACGCTGATTTTGAAGAATAAATCGTTTCGGAAGAGGTTATTTATAACCTCTTCTTTTTCTTTAAAAAAAACTTGCAAAAACAGGTTGAAATTTGTTGACACTGACATAGGCATGTGATAGAATATAAAAGCGCGTGTGAAAAGCGTGACAATTTGGGTCTTTGAAAACTGAACAGATATATTAACAAACAAAAAACCACAATTTGAGTAAAAAAAAGAAGAGTTAAGAAAAACAAACCATAAACAAATGGAGAGTTTGATCCTGGCTCAGGATAA
>JAQUZN010000087.1 GCA_028691315.1 Candidatus Izemoplasmatales bacterium
GCGAATATGAAGGCAAGTTAGAAGATATTAAAGCAGCTGAACGTAAATTACAAGATGCTAAAATAGTTGCTAATAATTGGAAAGAGAAATTTGATAAGCAACTAAAATTTGAAATAACCTATGATAATGAAATGCCAGAAATATTTAAACAATGTAAAGAAGACTTAGCAAATGAATGGACAGCAGCGGACCTAAAAGCTAAAGCATTGATGCTAAAGAAAAGACAAGAGCTTAGCTACGAAGAATTCAGAAAAATATATAAATATAGTCAAGAGCAGGAATTAAATAAAACCGAATCTGAATTCAAGAAAGCAAACGAGAGAGATGCAGAGATATTCATAATAGATTTATATAATAGAGTTAAAGCAATAACCGGAAAAGTAACAGATTGGGGAAATATTCACTACGGTGGAAAAGCACTAAACGGATGGGTAGCCGGAGAAGATGGAAAAGCAAAAGTAGAAACAATCGGAGCCGGCGGATATAACATCCAGAGATACCATCTAAGAGTATTAGTGAATGAAATCTAATCAAACTTTAAAGCCTTTCAACCACTTAACAAAGATTGAAGGGCTTTTTATATGCGTAAGGATAGAAAAAATGATTCCAGCAAATAAGAAATATAACATAATTTATGCCGACCCGCCTTGGGCTTATAATGGCAGGAATAATAAAAACACCAAGTTTTCTCTAGGTGTTCACGGACATTATCCTGTCATGACTCACAAGGAAATATGTAATTTAAATGTACAGGACTTAGCCAATAAAGACTGTGCGTTATTTTTATGGGTAACTTTTCCACGTCTCAAGGAAGGCTTAGAAGTTATGAATGCTTGGAGATTTAACTATAAAACCGTGGCATTCAACTGGTTTAAAACTAATAAGGATGGCAAGACTCCCTTCTTCGGGGTAGGATTTTACACGAAATCAAATACGGAAATATGTCTATTGGGTATCAAAGGCAGAATGAAACCAATTAGTAACTACATTAGTGAGGTCATCATAGCCGATGAACTCCCCAACATTGCAGTAGTAGCTAAAAGAGAAAAACATAGTAAGAAGCCTGAAGTTGTTAGAGATAAAATAGTTGAACTGTTTGGCGATTTGCCTCGCATAGAATTGTTTGCTAGGCAAGAGACGGAAGGTTGGGACTGCTGGGGCAATGAAGTTAGTAAGAATATATAAGGAGTAAAAGACAATGAAAAAGTTATTTATATCTCAACCTATGAGTGGTAAAACTGATGAGGAAATATTAAGGGAAAGAAAGGAAGCTATTAAATTAGCAAAAGATATAATCGGAGAAGAAATTGAAGTATTAGAAACATTCTTTAATTACCTCGGACCAAATAAAAAACCATTGCATTATTTAGCTAAATCATTAGAATATTTAGCAGAAGCAGATATAGCTTACTTTCTTCCAGGGTGGGAAAACACAAGAGAATGTAAAATAGAGCATAGATGTGCGGTAGAATATGGAATAGATAGATTTATTATCCTATTGAATAAAAAAGAAGAAATAAGTTAAAATAGAAAGGAGGATAAGAATGGCAAGAGCTAAATATAATAATGATAAGTTAACAAAACAACAAGAAATATTTGTTAATGAATTAGTAAAAGGAAATACTCAAAGACAAGCATACTTAAAAGCTTATCCTTCTAAGAAGAAATGGAAGGAAGCATCATTAGATTGTGAAGCATCGAAATTGTTTAGTAATGTAAAGGTGAAACAAAGGTACGATGAGTTATTGTACACAATGAGGGAAAAAGAGCGAGAAAAAACAATGTGGACAAGAGACCAATCTATTGAAACGTTAAGATATGTAATAGATATGAACCGAAAGGATATGGAGCGAATAAGCAATGCTTTCGAAGATGAGTTAGAAATATTACAAAAGCTAATGAAGGAAGACCCAAAGAAAGCCCCTCAGTATTTGAGAGAGATACTTAAACAACAAAAGTCAAGAAGAGCTTCCAGAGTAAACAATAAAGGTATAACAGATGCAGTGGCAGAATTAAACAAAATGCAAGGATTTAATGAGGAGACAATTAACCTGAATGGGACAGTAATATTCGCGGAAGAAGATGAATTAGAAGATTAACATTAACTAAAGTGGGAGCGAATGAATGAGCAGGGTTATTGGAGTTGTAAGCGAATATAAAATACTACAAAATGAAAGAGATTATATAGTAGTAAACACAAAAGGTAACTATGACAATCACGGACACTTTAAAAAGCTATCAACCTGTTATCTGATTATTAAACTAATGCAGAAAAGAACAATCCCCAAGAAATCTTTCATGCTAGAAGCCGCAAGACGGATAACCATCGATCAGAAATATAAACAAGTATTAGAGATGAAGCAGGAAAAGAACAAGCAAAGACAAAGATATTTCAATCCGAATAAAAGGATGAAGCGATAGGATATGAATACAGAGCTTGTAACAAAAAAGAAATTACCAGAGTTAATTGGTAGAGGATATAAGAAGTTTTGGAATTTCAAAGGACGTTACAGAGTGCTTAAAGGAGGCAGGGGTAGTAAGAAATCTACAACCGCCTCCTTTTGGTTTCCATATAATATGATGAAGTATTGGCATACTTATGGATTAAAACCTTGTACACTCGTAATTAGAAGGTATTTTAATACTCATAGAGACAGTACCTTTGCTCAGATAAGATGGGCTATAAATAGATTAGGGGTATCTCACTTATGGAAAGCAACAAAGTCTCCACTTGAATTAATCTACATACCTTCAGGGCAAAAGATAATGTTCAGAGGATTAGATGATCCTCAATCAATAACATCTATTACAGTAGAAGATGGAGAACTGTGTTGGACATGGTGGGAAGAAGCATTCCAGTGTACAAACGAGGAAGATTTTAACAAGGTGGATATGTCTATTAGAGGAGAAATGCCCAAACCATTATTTAAACAACATACATTAACCTTTAACCCTTGGAGTGAAAAGATATGGCTAAAGAAAGCATTCTTTGATAAAGTAGGAGCTGATGGATTAAGCGAAGATGAAGATATATTAGCCTTAACAAAGAATTATGATTGTAATGAATTCCTTGGAGATGATGACCGTAGAATCTTTGAAAAGATGAAAGAAGAGAACCCAAGAAGATATAGTATTGAAGGGGAAGGTAATTGGGGTATTGCAGAAGGACTTGTATTTGAGAATTGGCAGGAGCTGGACTTCGATGCTAATTATATGAAACGTCAATTGGACAGAGATGACTCTCCCAAATATAGACAACTTCATGGGATTGACTTTGGATATACCAATGATCCTACTGCCTTCATTGCATTATTGGCAGATGAGAAAGAGAAGAAGATATTCATTTATGATGAAGTGTACAAAACTCACATGAAGAACAAAGATATACATGCATCATTAAAATATAAAGGATTTGAAAGAGCAAGGATATGCGCAGACTCGGCAGACCCTAAAACAATCGACGAATTAAAAGACCTTGGATTATATAGAATGTTTGGAGCGAAGAAAGTCAAGGGTTCTGTTAAAGCAGGAATCCAGAAGCTCCAGGATTATAAGATTTATGTTCATCCATCTTGCGTAAATACTATAGTAGAATTAAGTAACTATGTATGGGCAACAGATAAGGATAGCGGAAAGCCAAGTACTGACCCGATAGATGAATATAATCATTTAATGGACGCTCTAAGATATGCAACAGAAGAATTAAATTCTACTAACTTTAGCTGGTAAATGAGGCGTCATAATATATGCGGAAGTCAATAAAAACCTTGTACAGTCGATCGTACAAACTCGGTTTTTTAAGTATTTATAATAAACAAAGGACTTTTGTTTATTATATAATAAAACAAATGAAAAGGAGGTAATAACATGATTTTTCCTAATTTCCAAAGCAGTGCGATGATGGATATTAAAAGCAAGATAACTAAATTGAGTAATCTTGGAAAACCACAAGAAGAGTTCTTGTTTTCAAACCTGAATGAATGGCAAGAGAGTGAGAGACGCAAGCTAATGCTCAAAGCTCAAGATTATTACACAAATGATAACGATATTAAGGACAGGAAACGTTACTATATAGACAGAAAAGGTGTTCAGCAGGAAGTAAAGAATCTAAGCAACAGTAAACTACCTCATCCATTTATGCGTAAGTTGACAAATCAAAAGGTCAACTACTTGTTAAGTAAAGAGCTTAGTATCCAATGTGATGATGTAAAGTTCTCTGAAGCATTGACCGATTATGTTAACAAAGCATTCTTAAAAATGTTAAAGAACGTCGGAAGAGATGCTATTGTTAACGGAATCGCTTGGGTACAGGTATATTACAATAATTTAGGACAACTAAGCTTTAAGAGAATACCATCAGAGGAGATTATTCCATTTTGGGCAGATGCTGACCATACCATATTAGATGCTGTTCTTAGATATTATTCAATCATAAGATACTTACCGGACGGAGTTAAGAAGGAGATTGTAAAAGTCGAATATCATACCACTGAAGGCGTTTGGTATTACATCAAAGGAGATAGAGGACTTGAGCCTGATCCTGATAAGGAAGAAGGAATTAGAGGACATTTTGTTATCAATCGAGAAGTAACCAATGAGAATGGGGAAATTGAAGTTGATGAAGAAGGACAACCAATAACAGAAGATATGCAAGCTATTTGGGAGAAGGTACCATTTGTAGCATTCAAATATAATGCGGATGAAATTAGCTTGTTAAAATGGATTAAACCTCTTATTGATGATTATGATACTAACACTTCTGACACATCAAACAACCTCCAGGACGTTCCAAACAGTATCAAGGTTGTTAAGAACTATGATGGAACAGATAAGGGAGAATTTGTACAAAACCTTGCTACTTTCAGAACAGCTTTCGTATCAGGTGATGGAGATATGACCGCAGTAGAAACAAAGATGGATATTGCCGCAATAGACAGTCATCTCAATAGATTGCGCAAAGATATCTACGAGGCAGGCAGTGGGGTAGATACTCAAGAAGTCAGTCTTGGTAATGCGTCAGGTGTAGCCCTTAAATTTAGATATGCTGACCTTGACAGTGATACCGATGATATGGCCAGCGAGTTTTCAGCTTCTCTTGACGAACTAATATGGTTTGTTAAAGTAGATTTATTGAACAAGGGTATTGGAGATTTTACAGAAATAACTTTTGAAGTCATCTTTAATACAGATAGCATAATCAATGAGCATGAAATAATTGAAGATGCAAAGAACAGTGTTGGAGTAATTAGTGATGAAACCATAATAGCAAATCACCCATGGATAACAGATACTCAACAAGAACTGGACAGACTTGCAAAAGAGAAAGAGGCTAAGATGGCGGAAATGCAGTAACTAATAAAAGAACAGAATCCAGATTTTGGTGATCAAGGAGCCGGTGAGGATGGTGAAGAATAATGCCAAAAGTTCCGGAGAAAAGTTATTGGGAGAAACGTTCAGAGCTAACACTAATACAGAATGAAAAATCAGCCCTACAATATGAGAAAGACTTAAAGAACGCTTATCAAGCTACAATTAAACAAATCACTAAAGAAATAGAAGCCTTTTATGGTAGGTATGCAAAAGAGAATAAGATTAGTTTAGCAGATGCACGTAAAAGGCTTACGCCTAATGAATTAATAGACTTTAATAAACAATCGAAGATATATTTAGATGAAGTCGAAAGGTTAGGAGACAAGGCGTTTACAGCTGAATACAGGTCTTATCTGAAGGAGTTATCTGGTAAGGCCTATGTAAGTAGATTAGAAGAATTAACCGCTAATATTAGACATAACCTTGAAACTCTTGCAACTGGGTATAACACAGGACTTGGACAAACATTAACTGAAGCGTATCAAGATGGCTTTTACAGAACAATGTTTGATATTCAAAAGCAAGCTAAATTAGGAGTGAGCTTCACAGCCCCTGGAGGCAAGCAATTAGAAACGGCTATAAGGGAAAGATGGCTAGGTCAAAACTATAGTGAAAGAATATGGGCAGATAAAAACAGAATGCTCATGAATCTAGAACAAACATTATCACAGGAATTCGTAAGAGGTAGAAATCCAAGAGAAGTAAGTAAAGACTTTGCTGATAAGATGAATACTAGTTACCACAACGCTCAAAGGCTTATTCGTACAGAGCTTAACTATATTAGTAATAAGGGAAGTATGAAAGCTTATAAGGAAAGTGAGGTTGTAGACCAGTATCAGTATCTTGCAACGCTAGATAGTCGAACATCTGATATATGTAGTGAAATGGATGGAAAGATATTTGACTTGAAGGAAGGCAAGGTAGGGATCAACCTCCCTCCATTACATCCTCATTGCAGGTCAACAACAATTCCATATTTCGAAGATAATGAAATAGAGGATAGAGTTGCAAGGGATGAAGATGGGAAAGGGAAATCGCGCAAACTTGGAAAAGATGTTACATTCTTTGAATGGGTAGAGCAGTATGGGAGCCCTAAATATAAGAAAAGAGTAGAAGTCCAGAGAAAGAGATTCGAAGAGCTTAATGAACCACCTATAAAAATAACCTTCGAGTCGATTGAAGATAATCTAATTAATTATGTGGGCGGTGGGTATGGTAGCGTAAAAGACGCTATAACAGTCGACGAGTTTCAATTCATCAAAGCTAATATGAAAGAAACAAGTCAACCATTATATAGAGTTGAAGATAGTAGATTTACCTATGAAAACATTGAGGTTGGGGAGACGTTTGAATTTATAGGTGATGTTAGAAGCTTTACTAGAAATAGAAATAATTACTTAGATAAGATGCTTAAAGAGGGAATAGATGAGGATATATGGCAAGAGCCTATTGTATTTGAAACGGTGGGAAAAGTAAAGCACTTTGATATGGATAGGTACGCAGCAAATTATTATGAAGACCAAAGTGAAAGTCTCATAGGAGGGAAATTTGAAGTGGTAGGTGAGGAGTTAAAAGAAATAGGAGGGATATGGATTACTGTTGTTAAGATAAAGAGCGTATAGAAATTATAATAGTGACAAAAGAACAATAATGGTGTAAAATAATAATAGGTGCATCGAGGACGCAACCTCGGAAAAAGCGTAGCGCAGAAGGAGAACGTTAAAATGACAAAAGCACAGTTATTAGCCGCAGGGTTCACAGAGGAACAGGCAGCAAATATCTTAAAGCTTCACAAGGAGGCGATTGATGGTAATTATGTAACTAAACATCGTTTTGATGAAGTGAA
>JAQUZN010000088.1 GCA_028691315.1 Candidatus Izemoplasmatales bacterium
ATAATTGTACGAATAAAAATGATATTGTTAAAGCGTTCAAATATGATTTAGCAGGTTAAGAAAGGGTGAAAATTTATGTCAGATGAATTAGTTACTATTGGGAATCATCAAATGAAATTGAAAGTATTCAATAATCAGCCGGTTGTTACTTTCAAAGATATTGATGAAGTGCACGAAAAAAGAGAAGGATCAGCAAGGCAAAATTTTAATAGCAATCAGCGACATTTTATTCAGAACGAGGATTTTTTCCTAGTAAAACCGCAGGATTTTCGGATGTGTGCGAGACACACATCTGGAATTTCTCAAGAAGATGTTAACAATCGAGGTACAACGTTTTTAACTGAAACAGGTTATTTGATGTTGGTTAAAACATTTACTGATGATTTGTCATGGAGCATCCAGCGTTCACTGGTTAACAATTATTTTCGTCACAAGAAAGAAACAAAAGATACTACTAATATGGTATCGGTCGAATATTTAGATCAACAAGTACAGTGTTTGCGGCATGAGTTTCAGACAGGTTTTAATTCCATTCACAATGCATTTGTTAGTGTTCAAAAGGCTCTACCAGCGGTTGATAGTTACTTGCCTGTAAGTCAGTCTAAACCAAAAGAAGCCGTTTCAAATAAAGTCACAGACCCTGTTTTGAATTGGAAACATCAGATATATTCACAGGCAAATAGAGTATTGAGACTGTATCCGACAATGACTAAAAATCAACATGTTCTTCGTGCTGTTTATACGATCATGCGGAATCAATATGGAATCGTATTTGAAGAAGAAAAGAGGGAATACAAAGAAAAGTACAATATTGAACATCATGTTCCAACGATTGATATTATTGCCGATAATGCAAAATTGAAGTCTTTGTTTGAATCAATTTTAAACGACATGGAAAACAGTAATGTTATGGTTGAACAAAGAAAGCAAATTGTTAATACTGTTGTTGATCCTATTACAAGTACGATTAATCCGCTTATCGCAAAACGTAATGATAAAACAAAAGGTGGAAACAACACATATCGTAAAGTATATGCAGCTATGGGAGTAGTTTCATGGGAAATGAGAAGAAAGCGTTATCAACATGTCCATAAGTTAAAAAATATTCCATCTAAGAAAGTATTGATTCGTAATGATCCTAAGTTGTTAAAGAAATTTGTGAGTACAGTCCATCAAATGCTTGCAGAGTAGAAAAGTTTATTCCATTGATGATAGGAATTCAAATAAAGATCATCACCAAAACTTTTTAGAATTATTTGAAAATATCTCTTGACAATAGTGTTTTACCGTGTTATACTATATACATCGAAAGGAGATATAAAATAGATGATCGGCAAAGATAAAGATAGAGTTACCACAACAGTAAAGAAAGATATAAAAGAAAAAATTCAAGAGTTGGCAGAAAAAGAGGGGCGTTCAGAATCATCTATGGTAGCAAGACTTATTAATTTTGCATTGGAAACCTACGAAGATACATTTTAGAAATATTATGAAAACCTATTGTAATTTTTGGAAACGGTGCTACAATGGTGTCATACATAATATTACTAAACTAAGTCAATACTAAAAAAAAGAAAAGGAATGGTGAGTAGTATGGTAGACGAAAACAAGGTTGTAGAAGGTCAGGTTATTCTGGACGGTGTTAAGGGCGATAATACTAAAGAGGAAGAGCAGACAGATGTCATGAAAGAACTTGCCGATGCGGCAGAGCAGTCAAACGACGAAACAGAAGATAATGAAGATGAAGTTTCGTCATGGAGCAGTGAACGGATTGCGATTAAAACGATCCTTAGTCGGTATGCCGACAAGAAATTTCAGCTTCCCCTCTGTCAGCGTTTGTATATTTGGAACGAAGCACAGCGTAAATCACTATTTGATTCTGTCAAGCATGGTCTTCCTTGCGGTACATTGATTATTGCAGAGGTAGACGGTATCCAGTATCTTATTGATGGCCTTCAGCGCATGGTAAGCCTTATGATGCTTACAACAGACAAAACACTTTCTGACGAAGATCACAAGACGGTAAGAGATTATGATGTAACGCTTATTACAGTTCACGACATGAGCATTGAACGTATGAAACATTATTTTAATGTGCTGAATTCTGGAATTGTTCTTGCGGCAGCAGTTAAGGAGCGCTCAAAACTTTCTGAACGTCTTAATAATGCAATTTTGAATGTTTCTGGAAATCAATTTTTCCGTGATATTAGTAAAAAAGCTAATGCAACATTTAGAAAATCTCATCATCATGAAATCATTGCTGAAAATATTTTGCTTGCTAATGCAGGAGTCAAGATTGGAGGTAATAAGGCGAAAGACCTTTGTAAACGTATTGAGACATATGAAGTGGATATTATGGCAAACGAAAACAAAGCAACGGCCGTTGTAAATAGGCTTGCAGAAATCTTTAATCCTCTTGACGATGAATTCATCAAACGTTCTATGAATGCAAATTTTGTTTCTGTCTTAGTCTATATTATGCACGATTATCCAGAAATCACAAATGAGCAGTATGTCAATCTGATTAAGCTTGTATTTGCAAGTAAAAGAGCAGTAAAGGATTATACGGAAACAACGTCTAAAAGGTCGGCAGACGAGGATAAAATCAAAGCACGTTATGACTTGCTTTTAAGGTATTTAAATCCAACAGACTCAAGAGACAATCAGTTTGACGAAGTAGCTTATCATGAGTTCTGTAAGACGCACAATGGCAAGGCAATTAATACAAGAGACAATGATCATCCGGTTGGGTTTGAAGACTTTACGGAAGATGAACGCAAGCAGCTTTATGTGTTCTGTGAAGTTGAAAAGAACATGAACAAGTTTGAAGGAGTCGTTATCAAAGTGTTCAATAGGGTTGCTAAAGAGACAGAAAAAGAGTCCGCATAATTTATAACGAATAATTCTAAATGTTATATAGAAAAGAGGTGAGTTGGAGTGTCGTGGAAACGTCGTAGGAAGCTCTATATTGAAAGATTGGGTCTTATCCTTTGTACTATAGCGATTATGTGGTTTTTGTGGCTTGTGTGGTCTGTGATAGACATTGACGTACATAACTTTGATTGTCCTAATGCGATCAGCCAGTGGAATATGTTTGTGATAGGAGACAGCAAGAAATGAATGTAATTATTAAGGTTCTGAGATGGTATGCTGAGGTTGTTATAAAAAGCGGACTAATGATTATAGTATAAGAACAAGAAGTAAGTATGTGAATGTGGAGATGTATTAGATTATCAAGTACACAAAGTAATGTAAGGTGATTGACAATGTATTGTATAAGGTATGTCGGTGAACACGTTGAAGTTTATAGCAAGACTACAGGGATGTTTATTCTGTCAGCAGATACAGAACAGGAAGCAGAACACGAATTGAAAGAAGGTTGAAAATCAAGAACAGAATCGTACATAAGTTGCAAGTGGTTAAGAAAATTCCAGAACGGCTAAAGGGTTACTGGAAAGTTGAACAGAATGGTCAATACGTTGGCTATGCAGCGATCCGATAGATTAGTTAGTTCTATATAGCAAGAAACTAAATTGCAACTGTGCGTTAAACAGTAGAAAGAAGAAATTATTATGTATGATGGATTTGAAGAATATGATTTTGAAAGTTGTATAGATGCTTTTAAGCAAGGTTATAAAATTAAATGTGTAGTAAATAAAAACGAATACATTTTCAATCCAGAAACTAATGCTTCTATTACATTTACTATGGATATGTTGGAAAATGGTACATGGTTTGTAAATTCATGGTTATCATAAATGTGATTAATTACTTTTAGTTTTGATAGATACGCTTTGTAACCTCCGCAAAGCGTATCAGTGAAGACTAAAATAAATTACATAAGTTGAAAGGAAGTTTATATTATGTCAACGTTCAATTATTTTATTCCTGAAAATTGTGTAGGTCGTAAGTTTCGTTGGACTCGATTTAATGATTTCACAGGTGAAAATAAAATCACTGAGGATATTGTAAAGAGTGCAGACGAAGGTTCTGATGGTGCTTTATATACGAAAGACGGAAGATGTTTCTGTATGAAAGAATTGGAACTTGGTAATGCTTCACTTGAATGGATCGATTGATTTTTGCTAGTGATAGTATATTTTACACATAAACTGAAAGGAAGTTTGTATTATGGAAACCATTAAAGAGTTGGCACAAAAAGGGGTACCACAAATTGTTAATACTATGTACGAGGTACATAAGACTCATTATTACGAAGAAAATAACACCGCATCTATTATTCTAAATAATGGATATATAGTCAGTATTATTCATCCGATGGATTCAGAAGATCCTAATCTTTGGAGTGTTGCTGTTAGTGATTATGATGGATATTTTGATTGGGATATTTTGAAACCATTTTTTAGAACAAGATCTGATAAAGAAAGTGGATGTGTAAATTGTCATTCAGAAGAAGATGTTTGTAAATTGGTTTATGCCATTGAAGCTTTTGCTCCTATCATTTGATTTTACTATTGGCAATATGCTTCATGAATAGTGAAGCATATAACGAGTAGTGAAATTATAAAGAAAGGAAATAATTGTATGCACATCATTAGATATTCTGTTAATGGATTTAAACCACAATATCAATCACATCATCTTGTCGAAATTGATTATGAACAAAATGGGTTTATAAAAGATTTCAATAAGATTCCAGAACATTTGAAAATAGAATGTTTAAAAAGACATAATCGTCTTGTTCCTTTCTATAAGCAACACAATGATTTATTTCAATATGGTGTATGGGCTTTTATAAATGGATACAAAAACAATCAGGCATTAAATCATCTTAAATATAAAGTACCATGTTGGGAGGCAGATATAGATGATAATGCTATTGTGGTAGGAGTTAATTGGGATCATTTGATGTTTGTTAAAGATGGGGAATGTACAATATTTGGCTTCTATATTCCAGAGCAGAGTATGCAGAGTATTCGAAATATCAAAAGGAGATGTTTATAATGCGTATTCAATTAAAAGATGGTACATACGAATGGGTTGAAACTCCAGAACAGCTTAATAGATTGATAGAACAGTACATAGGCAAAGATGCAATTGCGTGTTTATTTAACTTTATTGAACCAGTAAGAGATAAATTAGATGATATTCATTATGAGTATGATCGTGATTTAGACAAGACAGAAAGTTTAATTAATGAAGCAGACAATATGTTGGGCAATATAGAAAGTGGTATATAAATTTTGTAATTTTATAGTATGAGAAAGGAAGTATTGATATGGAAAGTAAAGAGTATAGAGATCAATGGCGAAAAGAATTTTTTGAATTTTGTAAATATAAAAATTTGACACACGAAGAAATTATTCAAGCCTATAAACTAAATAAACGATTTCCAAATTTGTGTACTCCATGCGAAGATTGTGATAATTGCTTTTGTGAGAATCCATGCTCAAGAGTATTTTGGTGTCCTGATAATATGTAAGAAAAAGGAGATTGATTTTAATGCCTATGACAGCTTGTGTAAGCGTACATAATAGTAAGACAGTAGTTCTACCTAAGAATCGTTATATGCCGTCAGGAGCGTATACAAAGCCTGAATTGAAAGCAATGGTTAGAATATTTAATCAGTTGGAAAATAGAAATGCTGCAAGGTTTATCCTTGATATGATGGTGGAATGATAGCCGTTTTACCTATCAAATTTCAAGAACAGCAAGCCATGTTAAGTACAAGGTGTTTGGATTTCAAGAACAGAAAGGATGAATATAAACAGGGTACAAGTGTACTTGATTTTTAATTCTTGTAGGATTAATATAAAAAGGAGATAATATTATCAGAAGAGGTATTCGACTTCAGAAAAACAATTATGTTATTGATGGCAATGTTGTAAGGATGGAATTAAAGAGGAAGGGAGAAAAAAAGTTTATGGACAATATTTGACTTAGATGATTTAGATAAGGTTATGAGTGACAAATATTATTGGTATGCGGATTATGATAAAAGCACGAAACATTACTATGTATTATCTAATTATTGGAAAGATAAACATACCAAATCAATTATCAGATTGCATTTACTTATTTATGAAAAATATCGTAAAAAAGGTTACAGAGTAGACCATATTAATCATGATGGATTGGATAATCGTAAATGTAATTTAAGAGTAATAGAACCTAGTAACAATTCTAAAAATAGAAGATCAAAAAATGCAAACAATAAGTCTGGTTACAGAAATGTATTTTGGAATTCTACAATAGGTAAATGGACAGTAAATTTGTGTAAGGATTATAAACAAATACATATTGGAGATTATAATGACGTTAATGATGCTGGAAGAGCAGCAGAATTAGCAAGGAAAAAATATTATGGTCAATACGCAGGTAAAAATTAATAGCTTTACCAAACATTGATCCTATCGTCTCATAAACTAAATAAGGAGTTTATCAATTATGTTTATTGCATTGATTTGTACGATTCTACAGGCTATTAAGGATGATAAAGTTAAGAAGCAAGCAAGGTATATGTATAAAACTTATGGAATTGAAAGTTATAAAAAATATTTCTAATTAAGGAGTGTATAAAATGTTCTTAGCTATGTTGTTTGCTTCAATTGCTTATAATGGTGCGACTTGTTATAGTCAGAAAAGAAAGTATAAGACTAACTTTAAAAAGGCTTGTGATGACGGTATGTGCTGGTGTGCCAACGGTAAAAGACATTATCTCGATGGTAGAGTAGAAGATGTTGTCTGTAATAAAAAATAAAATCTTGAAAAATTTTTATGGAATGATTAATAATTAAATAGAACGGCGAATTTATATAACGAGGTGAAATATTAAAATGTTTTATCATGTATCAGATGATCCGAATTTAAAAGAACTTATTCCAAGAGTACCAATATGTGCTTGTTCTATTTATGAAAACATATATACCCATAGAGTATGTTTCAGTACTTCCATTACAGGCTGTCTAAGTGCTACAGATAAGATAAGTGGAATATATTATGTTTATGTACCGATGCATAAAATACATGGAATTAAACCTACGGAAAACGAAGTTACTGATGCAAAATACACAGGTGAGATTTGGTATATGAAACCAATTCAGATTAAATTAATTGGAAGTATTCAAGTAAAAAACTATACATCAAGTAAGAGCTATCAT
>JAQUZN010000089.1 GCA_028691315.1 Candidatus Izemoplasmatales bacterium
CTAAATCAAAGTCAAATGAGTCACTTATTATTGCACCACTTTTCGGCAGAAATAGACAGGTTTTTAGGAATTACTCATTATGATACTTTTTCCAGAAATAAAATATTAAAAATAGCGTCAGAAAGTTCTGGACTTAATGTCAAAAGTGATTGGGATATGATTTTTGATGAACCGCAAAGTGTTCAAAAAGATGTCGTATCCTATATTGAATTACTTGATCGACAAGTTTCTAGATTAGGTGATTCTCCTAAACGTCCGGATTTTCAAGAAAAAGCAAATTTGATTAAAGAACACTTACAAAGCAACGGGATTTCTTCTGCAACTCAAGTTTTACTTGTCTTGGTCAAATAATATAGATATATTTATATCATTTCAGTTTTACTCTAGCTGGAATGATTTTTTATATAAAAATAATTATACATAACACAATGTTTTGCCATTTTAATGTATAATTATAACGAGGTGTATATTGATGGATATAAATAAAATTATTTTATTAGCAGCTGTTACATTATTTATCTATTTTTTCTTCATTGAAATTTTTACTATGTTATTTCGAATAACGGGTATGACTAGAAATAAGTCAAGATTTCAAGTCATTACATTATTCACAAATAGTGGATATACGACACAAGAAGCAGAATTGATAATGAGCCATCATCTGCGAAGAAAACTAGCGAATACGACCATGCTTTTTGGATACATTTTAAATGTGACAGTTATTTCTGTTTTAGTAAATATTATAATGACTTTGGGAAATTCACAGTCACAAGATGTATGGAAATTTGTTATATTTATTGGATCTGCTTTTATTCTTGTAACTGTTATTAGTAAAGTGAAGTTTATAGACAGATTATTACAATCGTTTATCAAAAAAATAGCTGTTAAATTTATTTATGGCAAAAAGAAAAATGTAATCGAAGTATTAGATAACTATGACCAAAATAGTATTGCAGAAGTCCATATAGATTATTTACCAGTTCTTTGCGACCACATTCCACTTAAAGATAATGGAATTAAAAGTATTTATGGAATCCAAGTTCTAGCAATAAAAAGAAAACATAAAGTTAATACGGAAGTATCAGGTGAGGACTTCATCGAAAAAGGGGACTTAGTCGTTTTGTTTGGAAGAATTCAAAACATTCGACACGTATTTCAAAAAGGGAATACAGTTAAAGAGTGACATGTTTTATCTCGACATTGAATTTAATATAAATATAATATAAGTGATACTATTACTCACAAGGAGAGTGTTTGAATTGAGTATATACAAACTGGTTTTTGAGGAAAACTTTAATGTAGAAAAAGAGCTAAATCCTAAAATATGGAATTATCAAGTTGGCGAAAAATGGTCCAACAATGAGTCACAATGTTACGTATCTGATTCGAAGCATTGTTATATTTCAGACTCAAAACTACACATTGTTGCGACCTATGAAAAAGGGGAACACTGTCCTTATAAGTCCGCAAGACTAAATACATTTGGCAAATATCATTTTCAATATGGAAGATTCGTGATTAATGCGAAAATGCCTAAAGGAAGAGGTGCGTGGCCTGCACTTTGGTTTCTTGGCACATCCAAAAAAGAAAAATTGCCATGGCCGTTGTGTGGTGAAATTGATTTGCTTGAGTATGCTGGAAATAGAAGTTCACAAGTGACATGCGCTATTCATACTCAAACATATAATCATAAAATCAATACTCACAAAGGCGCTACAACTCCACTATTAGACGCGTCAGATTCTTTTCATGATTATTCTTTAGAATGGACAAAAACTCACCTGCTCTTTTTTGTCGATGACATTGAAGTGATGCGAGTTGAAAAAAAAATAAATGATACGGAGAAAGAGTGGCCGTTTGATAAACCGTATTACTTTATTCTTAATTTGGCTGTTGGTGGTTGGTATGGTGGTGAAATAGTAGAAGAAGATTTGCCATATCACTTAGAAATATCTTCAATTAAGTATTATGAATTAAATGAAAAATAAAAAAAGCCTACTAGCAAACATGTTTCTTCATTACATGCTTATTATGTAGGCTTTTCTTTTTTATAAATACTGATTAATTATTTCCTTTACTTTTTGCTCAAGATTGTACTTCGTGTTATGAAGCGCGTCTTCTAAAGTCATCGATTCTGTCATTAATGAGTACGCTTCAGTAAGACCCAAAGGATAGTTATTTTTTACTATATCTTGAATTTGACCGCAAATACAGATAAATGGGATGTGGAATTGGAATGCTTTCTTTGCGATTCCATCAATTACTTTGCCTTGAAAACTTTGGCTGTCAAGTTTTCCCTCACCAGAAATGATGAGTGATGCGTCTTTGATTAAATCGTCAATTTTTATTATTTTAAGAATTGCATCAATTCCATTACTAAATTTACTATTTAAAAAACAATGAAAAGCAATACTTGCGCCACCGGCTGCCCCAGCACCCTCAAAAGCAGTATTGCATCCAAATTTATTTTGAATAAGCCTTTCCAAAAAACACATGTTGGATTCGAGAACTGAAAGCATTTCAAGGCTTGCGCCTTTCTGCTTTGCATAAACCATGGTTGCCCCATTTTCTCCAGTTAAGGGATTTTTAACATCAGTAAATATTTCAAAACTCGCATCTTTTGCTTGAGAAAGTATAGAGTCAAGGATAATATCATATATAAGATGAAGAGTTCTACCTGTAGGAATAAATTCATAGCCAAATTTATTCAAAAACTTTACACCAAGGGCACTTAATATTCCGCATCCGCCATCATTTGTCGCGCTTCCGCCAAGACCAATGTAAAAATGTTTGTATCCCTTTAGTAAACCATCTCTTATTTGTTCGCCAACGCCATATGTAGATGTTAAAAGCGGATTTCCTCTATCTTTAATTAGTTCAATTCCGGCAGTTTTTGCTAGTTCAATCACACAAGTATCATTATTGATAATAAGATAAGAGGACTTGATTTTTTCCATATAAGGATTATGCGCATCTACTTCGGTAATAATTCCTTTGCTAAATGTTTTGAAACATTTAATAAACCCTTCTCCGCCATCTGATATGGGTATTTTTACAGTGATTGCTTTTGTTTTTTGTTTCACAGCCTTTTCAATTATATTTGCAGCTTCTACACTTGATATACTTCCTTTAAATGAATCAGGAATTATAATGACTTTTTTCATTTTTTAAGTCTCATATCCAGTGTCTTTTCAAACACATTGTGTCCAAGGCTACGATCAAGCTTTTTCCATACTGCTTTTTTCTTCACTTCATTATTTTTATAAGCTTGGACGAAAGGCGTGAATTCCTGTACAAATTTGCTCTCAATATCCAAACAGTTTTGCATAAACTTTTTTTGTTCATCTTTCGTTGGATTTGCTTTTCTTAATATTTCCTCTTCAGTAATCCATGATTTTTGAATGGAATTGACTGACTCTAGATATTTTTGCTCATCAATTGCACCAGAAAAAATTGTCCTATGAAGATATTCTTGATTTAGCCAGTAGTCATAAGCTTTCTCTGCTTTATTAAAAACAACAGAACCATTAATGCCAAAATAAACTGGCTTATATAAACTTAAACAAGGAGTAGAAGCGCTTGTTAGCCAAATAGTCATCTGTTGATGACTTACAGATACAATCATACTTGAAGTAGTATGGTCCCCCAACAAACTTTTGTGCATACAGACACTTTTAATGGAGCCTTTTTGATATAAGTGATTTATATCCTTTGGCTCGTGACTTTTTAAAGCGTCCATCATTGATTGAACATTAAAAACTAAGGAAGAATTTAAATAGCAACTAGCACTTGCTTGTCTAAAAAATGACCCTGAAAAATGAGTGAATATAGGTTCAGTGTGCTCTTTGAAAAAATCAACAGAGTTGTTTTCGCTTGTATTAACAAAATCTTCATGAATGGATATTCTGTTTGAAATATTAGCATTATCATGAATCTTAGTTAATGCCCATTCTTTTGAACTTGTTTCTAAAATATAAGCTTCACTATCGTCACAAATTAAGAATGAATTATCATAATAAAAGGACTTATCAAATCCACAGTTTCCACCTTGTCCGTATGTATCAAGTAATGATGTAATCGTGGTCACTGCTTCAAGAGCAGTATTGCTTCGTTCAAGTGCCAATCTTAACAAATCCATACCAGTTAATCTTTCGATTTTTTTTCCTTTTGACTTAGTAAATATGGCTTCATTTCCTATTGTAACCCCATATTCGTTGACTCCCATTTCTGCCCCCCACATCCAAGATGGTTTAACGAGCAAACAAGCATTAGTTATATTTACTTGTGGAATCTCAATATAAGTACACTTTAGTTTTTTTGAAGAGTTTTCTTTTCTTGGAAAAAAGACTGTTAAGTTTGGTTCGTTTGGACTTCTATCACTATTCTTGCCAAAAATAAAGCCACTAGTTGTTGCTTTATATAAAGTATCACACATCATAAACCCTCATTTCATAGAATTCAATTAACTTAATTACAGTTTAATGAAATCTATAGTGAAAGTCAAGACGATATCCTTAGGTTTTACTTATCCGAAGACAATATTTTTGGAATTTATGATATAATTAATTGTGATGAAAGTAGATGATTTTTATGAAAAAAAATCCAAAGAAAGTTTTAAAGTTAAGTCAAATTTATTCATATCTAGAAAAAGAACAATGTTATTTAGTCCAAATTTCTCTAGATAGCTATGATGAAATATTCAATGGATGGGATGCAGCGCCACTTAAAAGAAGAGACTTAGAACCAGATTTATTAGATTTTATTGAACAAGTGGGAAATGATATCCCGATGAGGAAAAAAATCCAGCTTAGTTTTCAGCTGCCTGCTGAAGTACTTGATCAAAAAAAAGAAGAATCTGCAATCGAAGCCATCTATCACAATTTTACGATGATTCGGCATTTTATTACGAAGGAACTGACGAAGAATAATCGTAAAATCGCCGCATATGTAACTCTTGGGGTGTTGTTCTTATCAACCACTTTTTTATTCCAGAATTCATTTCAACTCATATTTCCTGTGTCCATTATTTTTGAAGGATTATTTATTGGTGGTTGGGTAATGTTCTGGGAAGCTTTCTCGCTTTTCTTTTTTACAGGAAGCGAATTAAGAAGTAGAAGAAATCGTTATATTAGGTATTCAAACTCAAAAATAGAATTTCAATATAAGTCATGAACCATTTACTGTATACCGTTTTCATGAGCAGATGACACCTTAGTAAATCGAAATGATGATATACTTAAGATAGAATCAAATCAGCTTTGAAAGGATAAATATAATGAAAACTATCGCTTTTTTCGATACAAAACCGTATGATAAAACATATTTTAACGAATATAATAAAAACTATAAAATCAAGTATTTTGAAAGCAAATTAAATGAAAATTCAGTAGCCTTAGCGAAAGACGCAGACGCAGTAATCGCATTTGTAAATGATACACTAAACGAGTATGTGATTAACCAATTGGCTGATCTTGGAGTGAAGGTCGTCGCGATGAGATCATCTGGTTATAACAATGTGGATGTGAAAGCGGCGTTTGAGAAAATTCACATTTTAAGAGTTCCGGCTTATTCACCACATGCAGTTGCAGAGTTAGCTATGACTTTACTTTTATCACTAAACAGAAAAGTACACAAAGCATATAATAGAACTCGTGATTTTAATTTCAGTTTATCTGGTCTTGTTGGCTTTGACATGATTGGAAAAACCATTGGTGTGATTGGTACTGGTAGAATCGGACAAGTCTTCATTAAGATAGCTAAAGGATTTTCAATGAACGTAATTGCTTATGATCCTTATCCTAATCCTAATTTGGATGTGAAATATGTCCCTTTAGAAGAACTGTTTAAAGAAAGTGACATTCTATCATTGCACTGTCCATTAACGGAAGAAACAAAATATATTATCAACGAATCGAGCATTGAGTCCATGAAAGATGGGGTCATTATTATAAATACATCTCGTGGTGGCTTGATTGAAAGCAACGCGTTGTTATCTGGACTTAAAAATGGAAAAATAAAAGCGGCTGGATTAGATGTTTATGAAGAAGAAGCAGACATATTCTTTGAAGATTTTTCTGATGTAATTATCAAAGATGATGTTTTATCGCTTTTAGTATCATTGCCTAACGTAATTATAACTTCTCATCAAGGATTCTTAACAGAAGAAGCACTATCTAATATTGCTTCGACTACTTTAGAGAATCTAGATCAATTTTTTTCGGAAAAAGTATTAGAAAATGAAGTTTGTTATTTATGTAAAGATGGACCAGCTGCTTTTGAATGTAGACATAAAAATAAAAAACGCTGTTTTTAGTTCGTAAAGGAGACAAAAATGATTAAATTTGTATTAGTAAGACACGGCGAAAGTGTTTGGAACTTAGAAAATAAGTTTACAGGATGGACAGATGTTGATTTGTCTAAAAACGGATTGAAAGAGGCAGTTTCTGCTGGAAAAGACTTAAAGGCACAGGGATATATTTTTGATGTAGCATATACTTCTGTGTTAAAAAGAGCAAACCGGACTCTCGACATAATTTTAGATGAACTGAAGTTATCGATTCCTATATATTTCTCATGGAAATTAAATGAGAGGCATTATGGTGCTTTGCAAGGTTTAAATAAACAAGAGACGGCAAAAATATATGGCAAAGATCAAGTTCAGTTATGGCGTAGAAGTTTATCAACTAGGCCACCAGTTCTTTCGGAAGATGACCCAAGATATCCAGGACTTGACCCCAAGTATAAAAATTTATCAAAAAATGAATTACCAACTTCAGAAAATCTTTTAGATACCGTAAAAAGAGTTGTAGAATATTGGAAAAGTGATATACTACCTGCAATTCATGAAGATAAAAAAGTCTTAATTGTAGCCCATGGGAACAGTTTACGTGCATTAATTAAATATCTAGATAATGTTAGTGATGAAGAGATTATGAATATCGAGTTGCCTACAGGTAAACCCCTTATTTATGAGTATAATGAACTATTAGATCTTCCAATAAAGCATTATTATCTATAGAAAATATAAGACCAATTACAAATGTAATCGGCCT
>JAQUZN010000090.1 GCA_028691315.1 Candidatus Izemoplasmatales bacterium
TTGATTTTCCTACTGGAGCTACTCCTTTAGATTTCTCCTATAGAGTGCATACCGAGGTAGGAAATCACACCATTGGTGCCATAATTAATGGTCGAATTGTTCCTCTTACCTATAAATTGAAGACTGGCGATGTTGTTGAGATTAAAACATCAAAGAGTTTTAATGGACCAACTGAAGCCTGGCTGAAGATAGTTAAGACGACACATGCCAAGCATAAAATTATTTCCATATTGAATAAACAAAAACGCGAAACCCTTGTCTTAAAGGGAAAAGAGGATTTCGAGAAGGCTGTTAAGGCAGAAAATCTCGTGATACCTAAAATTGATGATAAAACGGTTGCTAAATCCTTTGAAAAATATGCTGTTAATAATCTAGATGATTTTTATTTTGAAATTGGTAAAAATTCTTTGTCAGCTAAAGGAGCAGCGAATAGACTTGCTGGAGTGATAGAAAAGACCGATGATGAAGCTCTTCTTAAATACTACAGTGATACTGAAAAGAAGAGAGTGCATAAACGCTCAACAAATGATTTTGGAATCATTGTTGATGGCCTGGATAAAGCTCAGATAAAATTAGCAAATTGCTGCCATCCCGTTTTTGGTGATAACATAGTCGGCTATGTCAGTAAAGGATATGGTATTGTTGTCCATCGTCTGGAATGTCATAATACCAAGAATTCTGAACAGGAACGCTATATTGAAGTAATTTGGGATGATGAGAGTGAGAAAAAGGCCTTTGATACTCAAATACTGATAGTATCCTTTGATCGCCGAAATATTGTCGCTGATATCATCAATACATTAAATGGTATTAACAATATCAATATTACCACTGTCTCTTCAGCAAAAAACAAAGCTGGGGATTTGCTCACCAAATTAAAATTGACCGTGAGCAATGTCGATATTTTAAACAATGCCATAACAAACCTGCAAAAGATATCGGATATATACACTATTGAAAGGATTATTAAATAATGAAAATAGTCTTGCAAAGGGTCAGCAGAGCAAAATGCACTGTTGATGGTAAAATTACTGGAGAGATAAAGAAGGGCTATTTGTTACTAGTTGGATATACAAACGGTGATAACGAAGTCTTAAACGATAAGGCGGTCAAGAAGATTAGTAATTTACGAATTTTTGAGGATGAAAATGGAAAAATGAATCTCGATATTAAAAAAGTCGGGGGATCTATTCTAGCAATTTCTCAATTTACACTATATGCCAATACCAACGAGGGAAATCGTCCCTCATTTACCGAGGCTCTTAATCCCCAGGAAGCCAAAAAATTATATTTGAGTTTCTGTGATAAACTGCGTAAAAATGATATCTTTGTTGGTGAAGGAATATTTGGAGCCCATATGGATATCGATTTCCTCAACGATGGTCCAGTAACAATTATATTTGAATTTTAACGAGATCTCTTGATCTCGTTTTTAATTACTATTTAAATTAGAAGGTCAATATGATATAATATTACTGTGAGGTAATTTTATGAATATCAGAGATACATACAATAAACTAGCAAACCAGGAATTGAATCTAAAGCTTTTCAATAGCGTTGTTGAATTGAGAAATGAGTGTAAAGCTACTAATAATTTTGAGTATCTCTACCTGAGTACTCTATTGATGATTGATATTTATATCAATGAAAACTTGTTGGATGACGCCTTGATGATTGCTTCTAAGAGTTTTACTGATATCGATAAGGTGGTTTTCAGTAAAATTTATGTTTCTGTTTTAGAGCGCTTAATCTATATTTTCATTCAAAAAAAGAACTATCGCCGGGCTTTCAGATATACCAATGAGAAAAGACCTTATCTTGACAGCAACAATGTTGAGGAAATAAATCGTTGGTATTTAGAAAATTCCTATATCTATGCAGCTATGGGTGAAAAGAATAAAGCTTTGACCAACCTTTTAGCAATCCTAGCAAACAATCCCGATGAAAATTTAAAATCTATTATTTTGAGCAATATTACTAAATTATATATCGATGATGGTGATATGATAAATGCCATAAAGTATCTTGAAGATACTATGACGCTAACAAATAGTTTAAAGGATAAAGCAGGTCAGAGATATTGTGATTATCTCAATGCTAAAATCCTGATAAGCGAGAAGAAATATAAGTTCGCTTACAAGATATTTGTTGATATGTTTAAAAATTTAAAAGAGATAAATGATGAAGAAATCGGATTTCTCAATGAATTCAGCGAATTATTACTAGTAATGGATCAATATAGCGATGTTAAATCCTATAGTGACAAATATCAAAAATCAGTTGAATCATCAAATGACCAGTATTTAAAAAAGGATTTTTATAAAAATTATTTAAGAGCTTCAATCATGATTCTACCAGGTCATAAAGAGGAGATTAGGAAACTCCTTGATTATATAGAACTTGTTGAAAAGGAAATAGCTCGTAGTGATGAGATCAGCACCACTACCGCTAGTGAAGATGATAAATTCCTAGAAGTCAACGAAAAAATGGAAGAGATTATCAATCAAGTGGAGAATACCATCAATCTTGTCAATTTTGCAATGGTAAAAAGTGGAGAGAGGGAAAGTATTCTCGAGTTTTCCAAGAGTTTGGAGAAAATTGTTCCTTTTGGTGAAGCTTTATTTGTAATCTTCAACAGAGCTAATTTTGAATTACTTCCAGATCTATATGATAAATATAGCACTGTATCCACATTCAATTATAAAAAGGAACGCCTTTATGAAAGAGAATTGCCATATAGTGATTTGAATGATACCATTGTTGAACTATTGATAAGTGGTAATAAGGATGTGACTATTGATTTCACTGATACCAATATTCCAGTAAAGAATCCAATAGCAAAAACCACATATCTAGATCAAAAGGTAAAGTGGTTATTTGCTACTACCCTAAATTACGATGGAGATTTATATGCCTGTGCTGTTTTCACATCTTCAATATATGACATACTGTCACCATCAGCTCTTGTCAATTTAAAAATTGCAACAAAACTTTTAGAATCTAAACTGGTTAATCTGTTTTATCAGGAAAATTTGCAATCTCAAAAGGATATACTTCAAGTAGCGATGAGTGAATTACAAGAAGGAATGTTTTATTATGAAATTAAGAGACAGAGGATGCTATTAACCGCGGAATTTTCAAAATTTTTAGGAAACGACAAGACAGTTATTTCCCGTAATGACTATATTAAGAAAATTATTTCTGAAGACAGAGAAAAACTACAGGAAGTTGAAGAAGCAATTAAATTGGAAAGAGCCTATACTGTTGAGTATTATTTGTCACTGATGGGAAATAGAGTTTTAGTGAAAGAACATGGTAGGCCTTATATTTCTCGTGATGGAATTTTGAAATTTTATGTCTGCACTATCACTAAAAACGGTTATGAAAGAGAAGAGAGCAATAGTCTTAATTTAGACAATAGAACCAAGAAGAAGGAAGATAATTTTTTAGAGAAACTCGAAAGCTTTAAAGATAAAGATAGTGAAGAAAATAAATTCACTTTAATAGGTGTAGAAATATTAAATCTTCAGAAGTTCTTTAACATTAAAGAAAAACTAATCTCTGAAATATCTCTATTGATTAAAAATAGTGTTACTGATGAAGTATTCTTTTTAGACAACTCATTTTTTATCTCAATAGTACCAACAATTGATCAAAAAACTATTGAGAAAATAACAAGGACAGTTGCTATAAAATTAGACAATTTAGAAATAGATAGTAAAAAAGTAGATGTGAGAAAAAGTATTTCATACATCAAATATCCAAAGAACATAAACAATCTCAGAGATATTTATGAAGTTTTAAGGAATATGTTAGAGATCAATCAGGAAGCCTTTACTGAGGAGTATTATCTAAAATATTTAAACAGAAAAAGGATAATTAACTGTGTCAAAGACGATATTGAAAAAGATGATATCGAGATTTTATATTCACCGATGTACATGGGGAATTTAAAAGTTGGCTATGAAATAAAGTATAACCTTAAAGGATTATCCCCTGAAGAAAAAGTTAATAATTATTTAGATGATGATATATTGACTTTATTTGAGAAAAAACTTTTTCAAATGGTAAGTATATCAAAAGATAATCTGGTTAAATTTATTTTTATTAGTGTATCAACTTTGGATCATCTAATCACTGAGAAGTATTTCGAAGATAGTAGTAATATCATTAATCGACCAATTCTAATGATTTATGGAAAAATAGTTGATTCATATAAAATAATCAGTTATTTAAGGGAAAAGGGTTATAAAATATATCTGGACTATTTGACACTTAAAGGATTGAATATTGAAGAAGTTTTTAATTTAGAGCTAGAAGGTGTAATAATTCAAACTGAATTATTTGCTGAAGAAAGGATTAAATTCTTAGAATTTTCTCGCAGTCAAAAATATCAATTGATAACCAGATTAGAACTAAATGATTATTTAAACAATGTTACTTTAAGTCAAGAGATAATTAATCTTCATGATATGGAGAATATTGAAAAATAAGTGACAAATACTCATCTATTGTAACCATTAGTCACCATTTAAGAGAAAAAAATGTTGTTTTAAAGGTGAATTAGTGATACAATAAATACAATTGTAATTTACATTATATAGCTATTACAAAAAGGAGTAACAACTATGGCAGTAATTAATTTTTTAAAGTCTTTGGTAATGCCCTCAAGAATGGTAAAATATCGCTATATTTCAGTTTTAATATCTGTTTGTATTTTTATTCTATCTTCTTATTTGCTGGCTCTTCCCGCAAAATATTACATAACTAATAATCTCGATCGCATGATCAATGAAGACAACTATATGTCTTTACAAGCTATTAAGAATATTCCCTATGAACCAGCAGTTAATGCTGTCATTGAGGAAATTGAGAGCAAGGAATGCCATGCTGATATGAACGAAGATGGTGGGTTTGTTCTAACATGTGATAATTTGAAAGTCGAAGATACAAATGGAGCTTTAGTGGATACCAATTTCTATGAGAATGACATCGTTTATGTAAACGATGAAAACATCACCATTAAGATTCATTTCGTAATCGATTTGTATGATACCATTGAGGGCGAAGCTAGTTACAGTCCCAGTGAAAAATTTACATATACTGAAGAGGCTTTTCCTGATCTTGAGACAACAGAGTATTATTTAATAATTCTTTGGCCAGGTTCATTATACTATCAAGCTCATCCATATGAAATCGCTAATGCTAGCATTACTAGAAATGACAAAATTATAACCGAGAGTTATACTAATGCTAGTTTTTCAACAATTGGTTTCGATACTAAAAATCTTGGTGGAAATGGAACAGTTGCTGGTGCTTATTTGGTTCAACAAATCAGTACGGGATACATCCCTAATTATACCAATAGTTATTCACTGTTAACCTTCTTTTTCTGTGTGATATTCCCATTAATTCTAGTCTTCTTATTCTGGATTTTCTTTAGAAAAACAGGAAGATTAAAAGCTTTTAAGGAATATTATAACATTGCAGCTCTTGCTAGCATTGTTCCAACACTGGTCACTTTTGTAGCTATTTGGTTTGCCCCAGGCATTATCAGCAATCTTTATTTGTTCGGTTTTTCAGCATATTATCTGATAATACTATATCGCATAAATAACAGTGCTAATTTCGCTTAAGGGATAAAAAAGTGATAATTGCTCACTCTTTTTGGAGGGTGAGTTTTTATTTACCTGCTCAAATTAGTTTTGAAAAATAATAATAATTCTTTAAAAAATGATAAAAATATGGTAAAATAAGCAAGTGGTGATGATATGAAGAGAACAATCAGTCGAATTAAAGCAATGATGAAATTATATAGTTATGATTTAACAAATGACCTATTGGATGATAGTTATTTGGATGGAGTTTTTTCTGAAGAAGGAGAGATGGAATGCGATAAAGATTTTTACCACAAATTGGTCTATGGGGTTTTAGATAACAAGGCTAAAATCGATCGCACTATTGCTATTTCTTTGAAAAAATATACTCTTGATCGTCTGTCATATATCGATCGTAATCTAATAAGGATCGCTGTTTATGAAATGATGTTTACCGATACTCCTAAAAATATCATAATTGATGAAGTATTAAATATTTCTCACGAATACAGTGAAATAGAGAATCTCGATACAGCTAGTTTTAATAACTCATTACTGGACAATATCGCAAAAAGGTTAGCTGATGGAAAATAAAAAATATTTGACGGTTACAGCTCTCAATAAATACATCTCCTATAAGTTTGAAAGCGATGTGAATCTGGGATTTGTCTATATTCAAGGCGAATTATCCAATACCAGATTTTCTAAAGATCACTTGTATTTTGTTTTAAAGGATTCTGAATCAGAGATAAGTGGTATCATGTATGCTTCGAGTGCCTCAAAATTAACCTTTATGCCCAAGGATGGGACAAAGGTTCTTGTAAGCGGAAAGGTCAGCGTCTATCAGAAAAAGGGTACATATAACCTGACGGCTATTACAATGAGCGAATTTGGGTTAGGAGCTTTGTACCAAGACTTTCTTCTCTTAAAAGAAAAGCTGGATAAGGAAGGTTTATTTGATGTTAAATATAAGAAAAAAATCCCCGAATTTTCAGAGAAAATAGGTGTTATTACTTCACCTACTGGGGATGCTTTTCAGGATATTCGATCTACTATTTCTCTTCGCTTTCCTATTGCTAAGATATATTTATACCCAGCTTTAGTCCAAGGGATAGATGCTCCAAAATCCTTGATTAAAGCTTTAGATCAGGCATATTTAGATAATATTGTCGACGTAATAATAATCGCCCGTGGAGGGGGAAGTATTGAAGATTTATCCTGTTTTAATAATGAGGAATTAGCTAGAAAAATATTTAGTAGTAAAATCCCCATTGTCAGTGGCGTTGGTCACGAGACTGATTTCACAATCTGTGATTTTGTAGCCGATGACCGGGCACCAACTCCTACTGGAGCTGCAGTTAGAGTCACTAAGAACAAGGCTCTTTTAATTCAGGATATCGAAAATATCAATAAACGCTTATCATCGGGAATCATCAGAATTTTTGAGAATA
>JAQUZN010000091.1 GCA_028691315.1 Candidatus Izemoplasmatales bacterium
GGATTATCTGCTAGTCTATGCATTACAAAATCAAACGAATTAACATCAGGACATAAGTTTCGCATTTTTTTAATTGACTTAAGTTTTTTAGGTTGGTATTTATTATCTATTCTTACTTTTGGTATTTTGTTATTATGGATTTTACCTCGTCATCAAACAGCTAGAACACTATTGTTTGAAGAAATATATGAGGGACAAACGATTGTTGAAGTGAAAAATAGTAGTAATCTTGATGAGTTGGAAAGACTAGTCCATTAATCTATTTTTTGAAGGGAGCATTTGATGCCACCAAAACTACGAATTAACCATGAGTTGAAACCTCTCAAACTTTTAAAACTACCGAACAATCTGCTGATGATTTGGATATCCAATGTAATCATTCGATTTTTATATTCGGTAAACCGTCCTGTAAATGGTGTGAAGCAAGAACGACTTACTTTTGTAATGCGAGATGGATATAAACTAAAAGTGGACATGTTTGTTCCTTTGGCGAAGAAATCGAATTCTTCCATACTTTATTTTCCTGGTGGTGGATTTATGATGAGTGGAACTCATATTCATAAACGAAGTCTTTCGTCCATTGCTAAAGAACTAGGACAGGTGGCATTTTTAGTACATTACCGACTTGCCCCTAAATATCCATTTCCTATTGCGCTATATGATGCCTATGATTCACTTGTGTATTTAAGAAAACATGCACATAACTTTTTTATTCATAGAGATAAAATTGGGATTGGTGGTGACTCTGCTGGTGGCAATTTATGTGCCGCAATGAGTCTATATCTTCAAGATCAAAAACAGCCGTATCCGCTTTATCAAATGCTTTTGTATCCTGCTTTGGATGATGGAAAAGAATCGGAGTCAAGAAAAAAATACACAGCAACACCAATGCTTAGAACGAGCATGTTAGTATTTATATACAAAGTATTATTTAAGAATGGGTATCAAAATTTAGAAAAATATGCCTATCCTTGTCTACATCCGCATATAGAAAAACAACCTCCGACATATATAGAAATCCTTGAATTTGATCCACTTCATGATGATGGTATTAAATATCAAGAAATTCTATTGAAAACGAATACTGAAGTTGTTTTAAAGGATATATCAGGTGCTGTTCATGGCTATGATGCGATGTTTCAGACAGATATTGTTCAAAAAAGTTTGAATGCTAGAATAGAATTCATTCGAAAACACTCATAAAAAATAAGTCATATTAGAAAAATCTAATATGACTTTTTAAATTAAATTGTCTATCAATATTATTTGTGAATATATTTTTTGCGAAAATTCACCGGGGTCATGTCATTTGCTTTTTTAAAAACTTCAGTAAAGTAACTTTGTGAACAAAAAGAAAGTGTCGAGGCAATTTCCGAAATTGACATCTTTGAAAATTTCAATAAATTCTCCGCTTCACTTAATTTTCTCGCTTGAACGAACGATTGTAATGATTCACCAGTTTCTTTTGAAAATAATTGTGAAAGATATGGTCTCGATAATTTCACATATTCACTAATTTCCGCTAGTGATAACGGATAGTGGATATGTTTTTCAATATAATTAATAGCTTTTCGAACCGCTTTAGAATAATGGTATTTATTTTGTTCTTCATATACTTGAATTGTATACCCGTGAACAAGTTTTTTAAAAGATGCAATAAAATCAGTACCTTTACTGAATCCTTCAGCCAACGTGATGATTGTAGAACCTAGAAGCGATGCCTGAAAAAAATCAAGACCACCTTCAACAGCTGCTTTTCCAAAAATAGCTGAACAAGAAATAAGGGAATACATATTTGACTTTAAATTATCGGAATTAAACTGATGGAATAACACTTTATCCTTAAAAAGAGAATCGATTGCTTTTAAGTTACCAGATTTAATTGCTTTGCAGTATTTCTCACTATCATCATCAAGATGGAGTGATTCATCTTCAACAAAAGTAACAAGTGAATTATCATTCATGAAATCATCGTCTTCAAAGAAAGAAGTAATGTTAATTTTATTCGTTAATATTGAATCAAAAGAAAGTGATTCATTAACTAGAACAAAAACAAATAGTTCTAAATAGTGAGCAAAATGGTTTTGATTCATGAGTGGGATGAGTTGAATAGCATTCCTAACTAATTCATCTGTGTACAAGTAATAAAAAGATAGATAACGAAGGTTAGATGAAGAAATGGGACGAACAGTTAACACTGGACCAATCACAACAGTATATAATTTATTGTTATCTTCAAATGCGAATACGCCATAACATTCCAATGAATTGTAAGTAACCATATGTAGTGTCGTTGATGTTTTAATATTTTCATCGATTTTACTATATACAGGAAGTTTCTCAATTGAAATTAAATTAAAACTACTAAACAGTACCTTTTGTTTATAAATTATAGTAGTAGGAACTGATGAGTATTTAGATAATAAATCAATTTTCTTAACGATATCTTCAGTAAGCATATTATCACCCAAATATATTATATCATAAAAATTTTACATTAATTGCAGAAAGCGATATTTTTTTTTGATAATTACAAAACAGATATAGCAATCATTTTTTTATGAAAAAGAACTCATTAATTTTCATGAATTTTTTTCGTCTTGAAGTTCAAAATTATGATATAATATTTTTGGTGAAAGCGTTTGTACAAAAACGAGAGAGGGAGCATAAAGAAAATGACTGAAACAGGTACACAAAACCATTTTTTAGAAATGATGGCTGTTGTAAAAGATAAGCCGGAAGTTGGATTTTCTTTTGTCAAGAAACAGATTTCAACCGATTTGGAGCCAAATGAAGTGTTAATAAAAGTGTTAACCGCATCCTTTTGCGGAACTGATTACCATATTTACACTTATGACGAATGGAGTCAAAAACGTTTAAAATTACCACTTACAGTTGGACACGAATTTAGTGGCGAAATCATAAAAATAGGGAAGGATGTTTCTCGAGTCTCTTTAGGAGATGTGGTCAGTGCGGAGACACATATAATTTGTGGGAAGTGTGAGTTTTGTTTGCGCGGTGAAGGACACATATGTAAAAACACAAAGATTATTGGAGTCGATACTGACGGATGTTTTGCACGTTATGTTAAAATCCCAGAGGCAAATTGTTTTATCAATGATAAATCAATGAATATGCAGTTCTTATCTATTCAAGAACCGTTAGGAAACGCGGTTCATACAATGACTCATTTTGACATCCAAAATAAAACTGTTGTCGTTTTAGGCTGTGGTCCAATTGGACTTTTAGGTGTCGATGTCGCAAAAGCATACAATGCAAAAAAAGTAATTGCGATTGAAGTCAATGAATATAGAAGGAATATTGCTAAAAAAATAGGTGCAGATGTTGTCATCAATCCTGTTGAAGAAGATGTTATCAAGCGTGTCTTAGAAGAAACAGATGGCGCTGGTGTCGATGTTATTGGTGAATTTTCAGGAAACAAAACAGCTATCGAACAAGCTTTTAAATACTTAAAAGCAGGTGGCGGCATTTCGATGCTTGGAATTCCATCTAAAAATATTGAAATTGACTTTGCGACTGATATTATTTTTAAAGGCATTCGATTATATGGTGTTGTTGGCAGAAGAATATATGATACTTGGTTCCAGGTATCAGATTTAATACATTCTAACAAACTTCACTTAGATGATATCATTACCCATACATTTCCATTAAGTGATATTGAACTTGCTGCTCAAATTATGGGCGAAAAAAATTGTGGTAAAATTATTTTAATACCGGGAGATGAGATTATTGGCTAAACTAGACTATTTAGCGAAATTAGTAGAGGATTTAAAAAAAGATGGTGTGTATAGAGAACTCCCCATTAATTATGGCCCTTGTACAAATGTGATTGAACTGAATCACAAACTAGTTGTTAATTTATCGAGCAATAACTATTTAGGACTTGCAAATAATGATCGTGTTAAAAATGCATCAATTGAGGCAATCAAAAAGTACGGAGTAGGTGCTGGTAGTGTAAGAACCATTGTTGGTAATCAAGACCTGTTAATAGAACTTGAAAACTTGCTAGCTAAGTTTAAAAAAGAAGAGGCAGTTACTTGTTTTCAATCAGGACTTAATTGCAATATTGGTGTAATTCAAGCAATTACACAAAAAGGCGATTTAATTGTTAGTGATAGTTTAAATCATGCATCAATTATTGATGGGACAAAACTATCAAAAGCAGATAAAGCTGTTTTTGCACATTCAAATATGGAAGATTTAGAAAAAGTTTTAAAAGAAAAAAGGTCATTATATGTAAATGTATTAATTATCACTGATGGTGTGTTCTCTATGGATGGAGATTTAGCAAATCTACCAGGAATTGTGAAACTTGCGAAGCAGTTTGATTGTTTGACATATGTTGATGATGCTCATGGTAGTGGCGTTTTAGGAGAGTCCGGAAGAGGAACTGTTGATCACTTTGGATTACATGGAGAAATTGATTTTATCGTTGGCACTTTATCTAAAGCAATTGGCGTTATCGGCGGATATGTTGCAAGTAAAAAAATTGTTAAAGAATGGTTATTACATAGGGCAAGACCATTGCTATTTTCTACAGCCTTACCTCCAAGCGCGATTGGCGCAACTATTGAGTCTGTGAAAATGCTAATGGAAAGTGATGAATATACCCTTCGTCTATGGAAAAACGCGAAACATTTTAAAAAAGGCTTAAAAGATCTTGGATTTGATATTGGTCACTCAGAAACACCTATAACTCCGGTGATGATTGGTGATGAAGCGAAAACGATGTTATTTTCCAAAGAACTACTTAAAAATGGTGTGTTTGTTTCAGGAATTGTTTTTCCAACTGTTCCTAAAGGAACAGGCAGATTACGTGCTATGATTTCTGCAGCACATACAATAGAAGACCTCGATTTTGCGATTAACGTATTTAAAAAAGTAGGAAAAGAACTAGGAATTATCAAGTAAATTGTGCCGCTTCTTGTGAAGCGGCTTTTTTTTAATTTATTTTTTGAGGGGCTCTATACTATTACATTTTTTTTGCTATAATACAATTATAAATCTGTGTTATTAGGGGGCTGATTCTATGACACTATATCAAGAATTTGCAATTCATTACGATGATATCTTTCCTGCAAACGAAGAAACCGCTGCTTTTTTATCAAATAAGTTCAAAAAAGGGAAAACACTAGACCTAGGATGTGCAACTGGTGAATACTCACTAGCCTTATCAAGAAAAGGATTCGAAACTTTAGGAATTGACATTGATGCTAATATGATTGAACTTGCTATGCAAAAAAATAAGAAGTTAAGTCTTTTAGCGAGGTTCCTACTTGGAAACTGTCTTGACGTCGTTTATAAAAACCAGTTTGTAAATATCTTTTGTATTGGAAATACACTAGTTCATTTAAATTCATTTGAAGAGATTAAGAGTTCATTAAAACATATTTTTGAGTCCTTAAAAGTAGACGGAACATTTGTATTACAAATATTAAATTATGACCGTATATTAGAAAAGGAAGTTAAATCGCTTCCAACACTAAAAAACAAAGGAGTTTCATTTGTTAGAAAGCTTACTTATGATGGCGAAAAAATCCATTTTTTCACCACCCTTAAAACAAAATCAGAAGAGTTTGAAAACGAAACCTTATTATATCCAATCACTTCTTCGCCATTAATCGACTTACTCCAAGAACTTGGCTATCGCGATTTAGAAGTGTTAGATGGTTTTTCAGATAACCCATTTAGTTCAAAAGAAAGTTATCAACTAGTGATAGTCGCTAAAAAATAAGTTTGATTTTAAAACAAACAAGAATCTGATATTTGGGTTCTTTTTTTTATGCTCATATTTTTCTTTTGTGATATAATATACTTTGTTAATATGAAGAGGAAATGTATGTTAAATAAAACTAAAGGTAGAAAATTATATATAATCATATTATTGATTGGAAATCTCATCGGTATTATTCTGAGTCTAGTAGAATCAGATTCTCTTATCCAGTCGATAAGTTATTTTACATGGCAAAGCAATGTTTTTGTTCTTTTATTTTTTAGCTATCTATTATTTAAAAATAAAGAACTTTCTATAAAGGAACAAAGCGTTAAAGCCGCAGTTACAATTGCTATTTTGCTTACATTTATCGTGTATCATACTCTTTTAGACCCTTTTTTCAATCCCAGCGAATATACGCCTCCGTTCTGGAGAAATTTTTTAGTTCATACTTACACGCCATTATTAGTATTACTTGACTATTTCTTGTTTGATAAAAAAGGCAAGCTTCAGTACAGAATGGTTCCACACTGGCTTACGATGCCTTTTGCTTATTTTATTTACGCAAATATTTACGCGATTTTAGGTGGCACATTTGTTTTTGAGGACAGTGTATCACGGTACCCTTATTTCTTTATGAATCCGGATAAAATTGGATGGGGGTTCGTTATCATCTTTGTTCTTGTTATTTCGTTGTTCATAAGTACCTTATCCATATTATTTGTCTTTCTTGACAAAAAAATTGTAGAGGAGAAAAAATATCATGATCGAGAAGTATCATAAAGTAATTGGAATTGTATTTTTAGTTATTATTCTTACAGTTAATATTACCGCCTTCTTTTTCTTGCCAGAAACACTTGTTATGCAGATTTCATGCGATGGTGAAGCTGGAACCACATTGCCCAAACTATACGGAATAGGTGGAATTGTTTTTCTTGGAATTGTCGGTTCATATTACCTTCTGTTTGGAAAAACAAAAGAAGACTACTCAAGATGGTTTTTTGGCTTACTTGTCATTCTATTTGCGGATTTTTTTACGATTATCTTTAATTTGTAAAGAAGCTAAATTGCTTCTTTTTTTTGAAAACACTTACTACAGCGTAGGAAGAAGAGAAATTATAAATATATAGTATAATGAAGATGAGGTGAATTTATGAAAATCATCAAGCAAATCTTTTTTATCTTATTATTCTATGTTATTGGCGAAAGCATTTCTTTTGGAATCTCAAGCATATTTCCGAATATATTCATTCCTGGGACAATTTTAGGAATGCTGTTATTAGTTTTAGC
>JAQUZN010000013.1 GCA_028691315.1 Candidatus Izemoplasmatales bacterium
ATCTCTTTTTGTGTTGTCCTCGGGACTATTATTAGTGCCACAACTGCAGCATATGCATTTGCTAAGCTAAAATGGAAAGGCAGAGATAAATGGTTTCTCATTATGCTTGCAACAATGATGCTTCCTCTTCAAATAATTTTGATTCCAACGTATATCATGTATGCGAAAATTGGATGGTTAGGAACAAGATTACCACTAATAGTTCCAGCGTTCTTTGGCGGTGGAGCAGCTTTCTACATATTCTTATTAAGACAATTTTTTAAGGGTCTTCCAAAAGAATTGACTGAAAGCGCCATTATCGACGGCGCCAATCATTTTCAAATCTTTTTGAAGATTATGCTACCACTTTCAAAACCAGCAATTCTTACTGTAGCCTTATTTACATTTATGGGCACATGGAATGATTACTTTGGGCCACTTATCTTCCTTAGTAATCCTGAACAATGGACATTAGCACTAGGATTAAGGGCATTTCAGACTCAATATGGAGGACAATATAACTTAATGATGGCTGCTTCAATTCTTATAATGTTGCCAACATTAATACTATTCTTCTTTGCACAAAAGTCCTTTATTGAAGGTATAAAATTTACAGGAATAAAAGGATAGGAGGAAAAATATGAAAAAGATTTTAGTCGCTTTACTACTAGGGGTACTTAGTTTGAGTTTACTTGGATGTAAGGATACAGTTCCGACGGATGCCATTGTGATTGATTTTTGGCATATGTCTCCAGTGGGAAGTGAATCGTATTCAAGAACTAAACAGATGATCACCGCTTTTAATGAAAGTCAGGACACCTATTTTGTGAAAGGAACAGGATTTTCATTTTGGGATTACTGGGACAAAATAAATGTTGCAGTCAGTTCAAGAACTGCCCCAGATCTTGGATTATCCACAATTGATGATGTTGTTTCAAGGGCTGAGGCGGGAGTGCTCTATAATATTTCAGATTTAATGAGCGCGGACCCTACTGGAATTGATATTAATCAATTCTATGAAGCACAACTTCAGTTTGCGACATATGATTCAAGTTTATATGCTCTACCGTTTACCGCAACGACTAGAGTGTTATATTACAATCTAGATATGTTTGAAGAAGCTGGATTAACCGAAGCAGATGTTCCACATACTTGGAGTGAATTATATGCTGTTTCTAAGCAATTAGATATTGTAGAAGATGGAACTATTGAACAACTTGGTTTTGATCCAACCTACGGGAATGCAACATATCATGGGTTCTTATGGCAATCAGGTTTAGATTTCTTTGATCAAGACTTAAATCCAACACTCAATACCCAAGCATATGCAGATGTTCTTGACTGGATTCGAAATTTCAATTCAGAATACTCAAGAGATCAGTTAACATCTTTTGGTGCTGCAAACACGATGTTAGGAATCAATCCATTTGCTGGTGAACGAGTCGGAATGATGATTGAGACCGATGGACTATACCAAACGATCAAAGAATCGGGCGCAACTTTTAATTACGGTATAACTTATATTCCAATTCCAGATGAAAATGGTGTTCGTGTGAACTGGGGAAGTGGATTCTCTATTGAAATGTATGATAATGGTGACAATGATACTGCTTCGCAACAAGGAGCTTGGGAGTTTTTAAAATACTTGATGAGTTTTGATGTTCAAAAAGAACTTTCACAAGCAAATGGGTGGATTATGGCTAATAAAGCAGCCATGGATTCTGCCGCAGAGGGCAATCCAATTTTACAACGGATGCTGGAAGAAGTTCAGTATGCAAAAGATAAAGTATATGTTCCATATGCACCATCATGGCATGGAAATGACTGGCAGTCTTATTACACGGCCTTTCTAAATGGTGAAACAACAGCACTAGAGTGTTTGGCACAAGCAAGAGCTTATTATTTGGAGAAACAAGAAAACTATAACGCAACAAGGGGATGATGATATCTTGAACAAAAAAAGTTCATTCACAAAGCTGAAAAAACAGGAAAATTTAATCGGATATCTTTTTGCTTCTCCCTGGTTGTTAGGACTTATTGTTCTCGGATTTTTTCCGATTTTGATGAGTCTTTTCATCAGTTTTACAAATTACGATATGATATCTACACCGACATTTATCGGTTTTGAGAATTTTCGAATTTTGTTGACAAATGATTCCTTATTTTGGAAGAGTTTAGGAAATACGCTTTACCATGTTGCAATTGCGGTTCCAGTAGGAATTATTGTTGGGCTTTTACTTGCCCTCCTTTTAAATAACAAATTAAAAGGGATGAGTATTTATCGGACTTTATTCTATTTACCAAACGTTGTCAGCATTGTCGCCATGACTTTGTTATGGTTATGGTTATTTCAACCAAATTTCGGGTTAATCAACCAAATTTTATCACCCTTATATGACTTATTCCACATGGATCCTATCCAGTGGTATTTAGATGCAAAACTGTCAAAAATAACCTTAATTTTGATGGGTTTATGGTTGTCGGGTGGTTCTATGGTTATATATCTTGCACAGATGCAAGATATACCTAGTTCCTTATATGAGTCTGCAGAGATTGATGGTGCTGGATGGTTTAAAAAAACAATTTATATTACATTACCCCTAATGACACCTTCGATTTTCTTTAACTTTGTTATGGGTATCATTGGTGGATTCCAAGTCTTCACGATGGCTTATATTGTCACAAATGGTGGGCCTTCAAGATCTACGTATTACTATTCGTATTATCTTTTTGACAAAATGATGTCAGATAATGCCATGGGCATGGCAAGTGCCATGGCATGGATCCTATTATTCATCGTTCTTGCCATCACAATTTTGGCATTACGTCTCAATAAATATGTCGTTTATTTAGGCGAAGAGACATAAAATAAGATATAATAAAAAGGAGAGAAATAAAATGCAAAAGAAATTGATTTTTTTAGTTGTAATGATTCTATCGGTTTTTGTATTAACTGGATGCTGGGCAGGAGAAGTGGGTGTTACAACAACATTCAATGATTCTAAAGGTGCTGGGACAAGAACAATTATCCTTGACGTGATGGATGATACACTTTCAGACACACCAATCATCAACCCTGATGATCCAGATCAAACTGAAGGCAAAGGGGCAGTCATCAACAATAAGCATATTGAAGGTGGACTACCTGCCATTCAAACTTGGCTTCAAGAAAATGCACCATCTTTTATCACTGTTGAAGAAATGACTGTAGATGGATATCATCGTTACTTTACTTTAAGTTATACTTTTACTGACTTTGATGATTTTCTTGCAAAATATGCAGAGCTTGTTAATTTAAGCCCAAATCTATCTTGGGATGATTTCGATGCTACTGAAAAACCAACATGGACATGTGAAGGTTCAACTTGCACATTTGCAGAATCAAAAGCGATTGTTGATGCTTCATTGGACTGGGCAATTGATGGCGTTTGGAATGATATATATGTTGCAGACGATTTAGCTGGCTATGTTACAAAAGACAGTATTACTGTACTTGCAAATTACAAAGTTGTTATGGCTGACCAAATGTATGAAGAACTTCAACATTTTGATTCAGAAGCTGTAGATGGAGATTCCACTGGAGCAATGGCATATGTTACAAGTGATAACTTCTCATTAACCGCAAAATATCCAACAAATTCGACTTTGATTATCGTGATTATTGCCGCAGTTGTTGTTATTGGTGGTGGAGCCGCTGCCCTTATTCTTTCAAAAAAGAAAAAATAATTTAATTCGTTTTACCCTGTAATAGGAGGGCAATATGCAATCAAAAACTATAAAAGACATATTTAAACTTTTTATCGATATTTTCTATGTCAATTTATTGTTTTGGTGTACTTTAATCGTAGGATTGGGATTGACAACGGTTGCTTCATTTAAAGCAATGTTTCATGTGCTATTCCATCTTCATGATCCAAAGCACCAAACATATGTAGCAAGAGAATACTTTGAAAGTTTCAAAGAGAATTTTTTGACTTCACTTTGGATGTCAGTAGTATTGATCGGCGTAGCCCTCCTTTACTATGTTTTATTTAGATATGCGTTTACAAATGTTATCACAGTTTTAATGGCATTTTCAATTGTATCAGCTTTTTTGTTCGTTTCGTATTTGTTATATCTATTGCCAATTTACGCTATTTTTCAAACCGAATCGAACAAGAAATTATTTCAAAACAGCTTTTTCTTATTTGCAGGACACCCATGGGTCACTTTTAAGTTAATTGGATCTTTGGCTTTTGTTGTTTTGCTCTTTGAATTATTTTCTGGTACAATTTTATTTTCAGTTGCACTTGTTTGTTATATCAATACAATCCATCTTGATCCTATTTTTAAACCTTATTACCCAGTACTTGTAGAGGAGGAAAGCATATGAGTCATTGGTATATTTATGTCATTATTTTACTTGTAATTTTCGCTGCTTATGGCATCTTTTTTGCCTTTAAAAAAGGGAAAAAGAAGGGGGCAGATGATTTGTTAAAACTTTTTCTTGTGAATGGGTATGATTTAAAAGTCGCTGGATTTAAAGAACAAAACAAATCCATTTTGAAAAATGGGATTGTTTTTGTGGGCGATTCGATAACGCAAGATTATCCCTTACAAGACTTTTATCCTGGAAGTGTTGTTTATAACCGTGGAATTGGTGGAGATACATCGGTCGGTCTTTTAAAGAGATTAAATGAAAGTGTATTTGATCTAGAGCCAAGTAAAGTTGTACTTCTAATTGGAACCAATGATTTTGGTGTGCTAAATGCAAAAGTTAGTGAAGTCGCTAAACGGATAAATCAAATTGTTGAAACAATCCATTTGCATCTTCCTAATACAAAAATCATCTTAGAGTCTGTTTATCCAGTAAATATTTCCTTAAGTGATAGTATTAGGTATCGAAGTAATGAAGATATTATCGAGTTGAATAAACTCTTAGCATTCACTAAAAATGTGACATTTGTCGATATTGCATCCCTTTTAATGGATGAAGATGGCAACCTGAACCCTCAATATACGGTTGAGGGATTGCATATCAATGCTCAGGGATACAGAGTTATATCTAGTGCTCTTGCGCCTTATATTGTAAAAAATGAAAGGATGTAAAGCCAATGACTAATTATTATCTTGGAATTGATGGTGGGGGTAGCAAGACGCACTTTGTCGTAATTGATAACAACTCTAAAGTCGTATTTGAAAAAACAGAGGGACCTTCCGCTATTGATACTGTTGGAATTGAAGGGTGTTTAAGTACCATTTCGGGTCTTCTAAAAGCGATGCCTAATGGTATTCAAATTAGTTCAGTATTCGCGGGAATTGGTGGTGTTTCAGGTGTTGTTCATGAAGAAGAACTTCAGACTAGAATAAAGATGCTTGATAGAATTAACAAAGACGCTTTTGTTAAAGTTAAAAATGATGTTTCTGTCGCACTTCTTTCAAAAGACGGAACTTTTGAGGGTATGACATTGATTTTAGGGACAGGTTCTGTATGTTATGGTGTACATCATGGGAAAGAGTACCGCGTTGGTGGATATCATTTTCAAGAGGGTGACCTTGGTAGCGCTTATGATCTAGGGACGCAGGCAATGCGCCATTTAGCCAAAGTATTAGATAAAAGAAATAAATCAAGTGACTTTGCAAATCAATTGATGAAGGAAACAAATGTTTATGATTTTGTTTCAATGGCCGCTTATTTTGATACTTGGAATCGTTCTGAAGTAGCGAAACTTGCGAAAATCGTTACTAAATTTGCATCTGTAGATGAAGATGCAATGGCTATTTTAGAAAATGCATCTAATGAAGTATTTCACTTAGTTAGAACGCTTTACCATGAACTTGCATTTGATGAGACCAAGCTTGTACTGGTTGGGGGACTTGCAAATGCAGATACTTTGTATAAAACAATGTTCTTAAATAAAATTCATTCAATTTCAAAAAAAATCGAGATTATTTCACCAAAGTATACACCTGCAGAAGCTGCAGCTGTTTATGCGAAGAATGTTGCAAATTAAGGGATTTAATAAGAGTTACTATTTATACTTTTTGGTACAATAGATGTCGTATAATTCGTATTCAAACCAAACTAATTGACAGGTAACGATAGAAAGTGTGTATCCTTTTGATCCAAAGTCAATTCTTAAGTAGGAAATGTTTTGACAATGATAAAACCGAAGGAAGAACAGTTTCATATTCTTCCTTTTTGTTATTTATTTTTGAAATATTTATCCGCAATCACCGATGAAAATAGCTAATTATTTTTTACATAACTGAATGTATCTCGATATTGCATTTCAAAAAAGCATATGTTACAATACGCTTAATTAAGAGGAGCAAACAAATATGGAAGATGAAATTACTCAATTTCTTGAACAAAAACAAATTACATACTCAATAATCAATCCTAAAGATATTATTTTTCGTGATGAATTTACCGACAGATGCAAGATGAATTATTGTGGAAGATACAACACATCATGGACTTGCCCTCCGGCAATTGGTGATATTTCAGAATTAAGAAAACGTGTAATATCTTATCCTAAAGCCATCCTTTATCAGATGATCTTTCCTTTAGAAGACAATTATGATGTTGAAGGAATGGATGAAGGAAGACATTGCATTATGAAAGTAACACTAGAGCTACATCAATTGCTTCAACATCAAAATTCTCCTTTTTTAGTTTTGGCTGCTGGAAGTTGTTCTATATGTCCTATATGCACTTATCCTGATAAAGAATGTCGGCATCCTGAACTAAAACTATATTCAATGGAATCACTAGGAATCGATGTTGCAGTACTGTCTAAAATGTATCAATTAAAATATTATAATGGACCCTGTACGGTAACATATTATTCTGTGGTCTTCTTTTCGGAGGAAAAATGCCAACTGTAACGATTCGAAATTTAAATAATTACACGATAAATTCAACGAAAGTAAATCAAGATCTCCTTTCACTTCTGAGGGAAAATCATTTATATATTAATAGTCCATGCGGTGGAACTGGTACATGTGGAAAATGTTTAGTCTATTTAGTAGAAAAAGAAACGATGGTTCAAGCATGCCAAAAAAAAGTTACATCTGACATGACTATTGAGATTACTTTACTAAATTCAAAAGCGAACATTAATACTACTAAACAAACTTCTTTTAAGCCAAGTGAAAACAAAGTAGGGCTTGCTATTGATCTTGGAACTACCACACTTGCATTTTATTTTATGGATCTTGTCACAAAAGATATTATTTATTCAACCTCTGCAATCAATAATCAAATTGCATATGGTGCAGATGTAATTTCTAGAATCAATCAATCAATCCAAGGAAATTTTGAAGCGATATTTCATACGATTATTTCACAAATCAATCAAGAAATCGATTTGTTTTTGAAAAAGTATAGATATACTTATATTAGTCAAATGGTAGTATCAGGCAATCCAACGATGATTCATATCCTCAACCACACGAACCCTCACACCATTGGCTTTGCACCTTATAACTGTGTATTTACAAACGCCATTTTCAAAAAAGGAAGTTCAATGCTACTTCAAACAGATGAAGTATCCTTACTTCCACTTGTTAGTGCCTTTATTGGCTCTGATTTAGTCGCAGGCATCATTTCTTCAAAAATGATGGCAATGCCCAATAGCCTGTTAATTGATCTAGGCACCAACGGTGAAATGATTCTTCATACACAAGATGAATTATTTGGAATATCCACAGCGACAGGGCCTGCATTTGAAGGGGCATCCATTGAAATGGGCTTAGGTGGCGTGGATGGTGCAATTAATCATGTTGAGTATAAAGACAATTTTTTTACATACTCAACGGTTTCTGGTCAAGCAAGAGGTATCACAGGATCAGGACTTATCGACGCTGTTGCTATCTGCATCAAAGAAGGGTTTATAGATGAGACCGGTGCTCTCTCATATCCACTTTTAGAACAAATTCCCAATATCTATCATGATAACCGGATCTATATTAACAAAGATGTTTATATCTCGCAAAAAGACATCAGAGAATTTCAACTTGCTAAAAGCGCAATTAGAGCTGGAATCGAGTCATTACTCAGCGTGACAAAAGTAAGTATTAAAGCGCTGAACCAGGTATATATTGCTGGTGGGTTTGGCTTTTATCTAAACATTAAAAATGCGATAACTTGCGGGATGTTTCCCAAAGAATTTGAAGCGATTATTGTTTCAATTGGCAATGCATCTGGATTTGGAAGTCAAATTATCTTGACTAGACCAGATGAAATGAATAATGCGATTAAAATTGCTAAGGAAGTAAAAACCATTGAATTAACAAAACTGGCAATGTTCTCAAACTTGTTTATCGAACATATGCTTTTTGAATAACGTACTAAAGGGGTGTGATGAATATGAAGGTTGCGATTAGTGATTTTACTCTTGAACAAGTACTTAATCTAAAAGATCTAGAACAATTGTTCAGTCATTTTGCTAAACTAACTGGGATTGATGTATCGTTACACGACCCAGAAGGTCGTGAAATACTAGCGTACCGTCTAAACCCAGAAAAAAACATCTGTGAACTTGTAAAATCAAGACAATCAAACTGCGATTTTCAAATGAAGTATGCAGGACTTAAGTCAGCGGACCTGGGACAACCTTATATCTTTCAATGTGGAACGATGGTCAAGTGTAGTGTTCCAATTTTGTTTGAGGAGAAATATATTGGGTCTTTAGCCTGTGGACCAGTTTTACTGTGGGATGCTGATGAAATTGCTAGAGGCGATTTGATTAATTTCGCAAAGACCTATCATATTCCCCAAGAAGATGCGGATTCCATTATGGATTGTGTGAAACAATTATCTCCAGAAAATATGCGCAGTGCAGCTGAAATGCTTAATTTAATGGTTTCATTTATGTGTAAAGAAGAATCTATCTTCCTCCAACAAAGAACGAAGATTACAAAACAACAAAATCAAATCGCCGATTTGATTATCGAGAAAAGAATCAATGCCCTGAGTATGGAGACAATGGAAAAGAGAAATAAATTCCGTAAATATCCCTATGAACTGGAAAAAGAATTAATTGCTTTTCTTCAAACTGGTGATAACAAGAATGCCATGCAAATTTTAAATTCAATACTAGGTGAAATTTTTTCATTATCCTCAGGTAATCTAGATATTATCAAAGCCAATGTCTATGAACTAACTGCTGTATTAATGAGAGCAGGAGTAGACGCAGGCGTAAGTTTATCTGACATGAGTCAAATATTAAGAAAAGTAACCGTCATTTTATCAGATGATACTTTATATGATGAAGTATGCCTTCTAACAACAGAAGTAATGGAAGAGATTAATAAAGTAATTTCCGCTAATAAATTTAAAAAACAAAGCAACGAAAATTTAATTAATGCGATTAGTTATATCAAGAAAAACTATCGTTTTGATTTAAGCCTTGATAATGTCGCAAATAGTGTATTTGTAAGTTCTTACTACCTTAGTCATCTATTTAGAGACGAAATTAATATGACTTTTAGCGATTATGTGAACAAAGTACGGATGGATGAGGCAATAAAACTGATGAAAGAAACCCATATGGCAATTCAAGATATTGCAATAAAATGTGGATTCTCTGATGCTAGTTATTTTACAAGGACATTTAAGAAATATCATGGAATTACTCCAAAAAAATACATGAGTCTTTATTTTTAATAAACAGATAAGTCCACATGCAAATATGGACTTATTTTTTTGGGATATAACAATATAGTGCTACTTTATGACAAAAAAACGAGTGTTAGCGCTTTAAATATTAGGGTATAATACAATTGATTTTTCAAAAAGGATGGTATAAACATGATTTTAGACGAAATAAGCACCTTACTTCAAAAAGGAAAGGCAAAAGAAGTCAAACTGTTAGTTCAAAACGCACTAGATGAAGGGATAGCTCCTGTAGAAATCCTAAATCAGGGATTAATTAAAGGAATGTCCATCATTGGTGGAAAATTCAAAAACAATGAAGTCTTTGTGCCTGAAGTACTTGTTGCGGCACGTGCTATGAACTCTGGACTTGAAATCTTGCGTCCAGCTTTAGTCCTTGCGGGAAACAAGTCAGTAGGTAAAGCACTAATATGTACTGTTTCTGGAGACTTACATGATATTGGCAAAAACCTTGTCAAAATGATGATGGAAGGCCAAGGAATTGAAGTCATCGACTTGGGTGTAGATGTTAGCCCAGAAACAATTATTGAAGCAATCAAAGAGCATCATCCACAGATTATTTGCCTTAGTGCATTACTGACAACGACAATGATGAACCAAAAGGTAATCATTGATTCGATAAATGATTCAGGTCTACGCAGAAAAATCAAAATCATGATTGGTGGCGCACCAGTAACTGAACAATACGCTAAAGAAATTGGAGCTGATGGATATTCGCCTGATGCCGCAAGTGCATCAGAAATGGCATTATCATTTTTATGTAAAGGAGATTGCTAAGATGTTCAAAACAATTGATTCTTATAAAATTGATATTGATAAGACATTTAGTGAATCAAAGAAATTATACGATGATGCCTTGCACAAAATTCCAGGGAATATCAGCTTCCGCACACTACCACCAAGTGATGTTGAAATCTATACTCGACTTGATCTAACAAAATACAATTACATAACTGATGTTGATAAGTACGCAGAGGATCTTATTTCACTCTTAGATGAATCCTATACGAAGCGTGCCTTAATTGATGACAATATGATTCCAACTATTTTTCCTATATTGGGAATTGGTGATTACAGCGCGTTTGTTGCCGGAGATATTATTTTTAAAAAAGATACTTCATGGGGACAGCATATTCTAAACGAAATTGATGATTATAAAAAATTACCACCCATCGGAACGGCAATTTGGTATAAAAGATTTTTAGAAATTTCTGAAGCATTAATTAAAAAAAGTGCTTCAAAGGAAATTCCATATATGCGAGGCTTTTTTTCGCCACTAGATCTTGCACATGCACTTCGGGGAGAAGATATCTATTATGATTTCTATGATGAACCCGAAAAAGTTCATGAACTTCTAAATTACTGTGCTGATGCAATTATTCATTTCGCTGAAGACATCTACAACCTTGTTGAACAATACTATCGAAACACAAAATATGGCACATGGTACACCAAAAACTGTATTAACATGTCTGAAGATATCGCATGTATGATCAGCGGTGAGACCTATAGAGAATTCTGCATGCCACATACACAAAAAGTAATCGATTATTTTGGCATTGGCTATATGCATTGCCATTCACGGGCTATGTACTTAGTAAAAGAAATTTGCTCTATGAGAAACGTAGTCCACTTGTGGTTAGCTACGGATCCTAATCAGCCAAGACCGATGGAACATCTAGAATCACTAATCAAAGATGCAAATGGAGCAGTTTTAGCAATTGATTGTGACAATTTTGAAGAAATAGAAAATAATTTTGAATTAATGAAAAAAGGGAATTTCTCAATTTGCTTACCGGTTTCTTCAATTGATGAAGGAATTGAATTAACAAACCGGTTTAGAAAGTGTAACAAGGAGGAATAATCATGAAAAAATTTAGCGTAATATTATTAACTATTGTTTTTCTTGCTTTTTCATGGGTTTTTTCTACGCCTGTTTTCGCAGACGGTGCAACTTCTTTAAGAATTTGGTTTTCTCAATATGATGAAGAAAATTTGGCAATGGAAGCCATTGCTAAGAGATATGAAGAAGAAACTGGCGTTCATGTAGAAGTTATCTCAAGAATTAATCTTTTTAATGCTGTTAAAGACTTAGTGAATAATGCTACGCTTGATGATAGACCTGATATTGTCTACTTGCAGGCACCAGATATTGGTCTTCTAGTAAAAAGTGGATATCTTCGTGATATCAGTGATGCAATTGATGAAGAAATGACTACTAGATTTGTTGACGTTGCTTTTTCTGCATTTTCATACAACGGATCTAATTATGGAGTCGGATATTCTGTTGACTCTTATGGACTAATCTACAACAAGGCATATATATCAGAAGAAGAACTACCAAAAACCTGGGATGAGTTTTATGCAACTGCAAAAGCACTAACTCAAGTTGATGAGGATGGAAATGTACTAGTTCATGGTGCGTTACTTAATTCTAGAGACATGTGGTTTAATTATTCTCTGATAAAATCTTTTGGTGGATATTACTATGGTACTTTCCCAAATGGGGATTATAATCCATATGATATTGGATTAGATAATCCTGGCATGCTTGATTATATCGCGTTAATGAAAGAGATGAAATCTAATAACCTTGTTTTGACAAACAAGATTCATGGCGAAAGTGAAATTGTATCTCGATTTGCAAATGGAAAAGTAGCAATGATTATTTACGGATTATGGTATGCTTCTTCATTTCAACAACAAGGAATTGATTATGGCATTGCTTCATTACCAGATTCATCTGATGGAACTATTTCCAAAGCGTTAGCTACAGTCACAGGGTTTGCCGTCAACAATTACACGCTTCATCCAGATGAATCAGTTTCGTTCTTGAAATATATTCTTGAAGATGATAATCAACAACTATTGATTGAAGCCGGAAATGGATACTCCCAATTGCTAGGCACAAGAAATCCAGCGAACAAAAGTGTGATTGCTTCAGCTTATATTCAAAGTTCGGATATTCTATCCTCTTTATCTTCTTTAAATGATGAATGTGAACCTTTCCCAAATATTGCTGAAGGGCAGATTTGGTACAATTATACAAGCACTGTATTTCAAAGTATCTTTTTTGGCGATGCAAATGGCGATGAAGTAGATCCACAGGCAAAGTTATCTGAACTAACAGAAAAAATTCGTGAAGATGTTCAGCTAATGAACTATCAAGCCGAAAGAATAGAAGTTCCACCTGTATTTTATCTAGTGTTGATTTTACTTGCCATAGGATTTATCGTATTTAAAATTGTTCGCTTTAAAATTGAACAAAAAAAGCAATTATATCACTCCAGACTATCTTGGAAAGAAACATTTCTTGCATGGGGATTGATGACACCTTTACTGATATTACTGCTAGTCTTTTATGTATATCCAATATGTCATAATTTCTATCTATCACTAACAGATTATAGTGGCGTGAACCTTAGAGATTATGGGCTAATAGGATTTGCAAACTACAAAAATATTTTTGTAGCAGGACTAGATGGTTTGATTAAAATGAGTTGTTGGACAATAATCTTCGCAACACTCGTGGTTGTAATTGCATTTATCTTAGGAACTTTTTTAGCTACTTTATTATGTGAAATTAACTTCAAGGTTGCTAAAATCTATCGTATCGTATTTATCTTACCATGGGTGATTCCAACCGTCATTACACTATTAATGTGGCAAGGACTTTTAGATACCGATGGTGGACTAATTAATCAGTTACTGGGTTTGATTGGAATCCCAAATATACCATGGCTATCAGATGCGTTTATGGCTAAAGTATCAACCGTTCTTGTGATGACCTGGTTCTCATTTCCATACTTCATGGTCGTTGCTTCAGGACTGCTTAAATCGATTCCAAAGGATTATTATGATGCGGCAAAAATGGATGGAGCCAATGGCTATTACACATTCAAGTTCATTACTCTTCCACTAGTTTTTAAAGCACTAATTCCAACACTAATTATGTCATTTATTATGCAGTTCAATCAATTTGGTGTTTATATCTTGACTGCTGGTGGACCAGCATCAGACAAAATTGGCGCACCAGGCGCAACGGATCTTTTAATTACGTATGTATTTAATACAGCATTTAATACGAGTCGTTATGCGGTTGCGGCGAGTTATTCAGTAATTATCTTTGTATTTGTCGCAATTTTTGCAATTATCTCGATGAGAGTCGGAAGAAAGGTGGCGAATACTTAATATGAAAAAATCTAGAATTCATCTTAAAAAACTGATTGCTCATTTCTTTTTACTTGGGTTAACAATTATCACATTAATTCCATTTTTGTATATCATACTAATTGCTTTTGGGAAAAATGTCGTTGGTACGAGTGCCACAATTCCTAAGGAATATACCTTAAACAACTTTTCACGGCTCTTTGTTGAAACAAAGTTTTTATCTTGGATCCAAAATTCACTCGTAATTGCTTTTTCAACGATGGTTATTTCAGTCATTTTTGTTAGTATTACCGTTTATGTGTTTTCAAGAATGAAGTTTCACGGTAGAGAAAAGTTATTTCAATTCATTCTTTTAATTCAGATCTTTCCACTGACACTCTCAATGGTTTCCATCTTTAGTATCTTTGTCAATTTAGGAATTATCAATGACTTGAAAGGCTTGGTTTTATTAAATTCGACGATATCCTCTGCGGGTTTAGTACTACTTGCAAAAGGTTATTTTGATACGATTCCATATGAAATTGATGAAGCTGCGATGATGGATGGAGCTAGTCGACTTCAAACATGTTTTAGAGTGATTTTACCTCTTGCCAAACCAATGATGGCAGTCGTTGCGATTCAAAGCTTTGTCATCGCATACAACGAATACGCGATTGCTTCAACGGTAATGACCGAGGGACTAACATCCATGCCACTGGCTGTAGGATTACAATCCATGATAACCGGACAGTTCGGTACAAACTGGAGTATGTATTGTGCTGCAGCAATCTTGGGTTCAATTCCAATGATTATTTTATTTTATTCGCTCCAAAAATATTTTATTGGCGGACTGACTGAAGGCTCGATAAAAATGTAAAGGAAGATATGAATGGTTAAAACTAGTGTACAACATTCCAGCAACCCACCTTACTGTTATCCTATAGCGATTGATACACTTTGTGTCCGTTTGAAAATTAAGAGAAATACTTGCACACTGGTTTTAGTTCATTATCAAAATCTGTATGATCATACAAGTTATTTAAAAACATCTGAGATGAAACTAATATTAAGTGATGACTTGTTTGATTTATATGAAACAACCATTACGATGAAAAGCCGTCATTTCAAGTATTACTTTGATATTACTTGTAAAAATATCATCTATCACTATACATCAGATGGCTTTATTACCGAGCCTGAGCCGTCTAATTATTTTTATTATTCATCAATTAATAAAGATGAAATTAAAACACTTCCCAAAAATTGTGAAGGGGAGATCATTTATCAAATTTTAGTCGATCGCTTTTTTGATGGAAATCCATTGAATAATCCAAAGAACACGAAAAACAAGAGTGAATTACCAGATCGTAACACCTATTATGGTGGCGATTTTGAAGGAATTGTTCAAAAGCTCGATTATCTTGATGCTTATGGCGTAAAGATTATTTATTTAAGTCCCGTCTTTGATTCGCCTACTTACCATAAATATGACATTAATGACTATTATCATATTGAGGATATATATGGAGGAAAAGAGGGATTAACGACCCTTGTAAAAAAAGCCCATGAAAAAAATATGTTGATAGTTTTGGATACAGTATTTAATCATGCATCCTCAAATCATCCATTTTTTCAAGACATTCTTTTAAACCAGGAGAAGTCAAAGTATCTTGATTATTTTGAAATTGAATCTTTTCCTGTTTCTGTAGAAAAAGGAAATTATAACAATTTTGCTAATTTAGTTCCTTCAATGCCTAAATGGAACACTGTGAATCCTAAAGTTCAAAACTACTTGATTGACTCAAGTATCTATTGGATGAAAAAATGTCATATTGATGGATTTAGACTAGACGTTGCAGACGAAGTGTCACACGCTTTTTGGAAAAACTTTTATTTAAGAATTAAACAACAAAATAAAGACGCAATTATTATCGGCGAAATTTGGAATCAAGCCCAAAACTGGGTCAATACGAATGAAATTGATACTGTTACAGATTACAAATTTCGACAATTTCTTCTCGATTTTTCGGGCTTCAAAAAATCATCAACTCACTTTTTTCAAAAACTGAATCATCATAAAATGTTGTATCTTACACCTACATTTAACTATCTTGTGCATTTGGTAGGAAGTCACGATACGATTCGATTAATAAACTATCTTCAAAAGCCCAAATTTCATTTCTTGACGCTTTCAACAATGCTTTTGTTTGATGGGATTCCATTAATTTATTATGGAGATGAAATTGCTTTACCAGGAGAGGTTGATCCTGATAATCGCCGTGCTATGATATGGGATCGACCAATTACAAGCGAAGAGGAAGCTTTTAAAAAGTTATGCAAGTTTCGTAGCCAGTCTGAAGTTTTAAAAAAGGGAACACTTGAGACGATTTCTTCCACTTCGAGAGTACTTAAATTTATACGTTCTTATCAAAATCACAAAATTCTTGTTGTCATTAATTTTTCAGGCAGGCCTACTTTGGTGGTCAGTCATGACTACATTCATTTACTTGGAGAAGTTCTTCAAAAAAATGGCGGATTTATTGTGTATCCGTATTCATATGCATTATTTAGGATTTAATGCCATATAGGCATTCATATAAAGAAAAGGAGAATTACAAATGAAAAATTTAAAATTATTCGTATCACTTTTTATGCTTTTTGGATTTGCTTTTTTGTTAGTCGGATGCGGTGATAACTCAACAACAACGACAACCACAAATGGTGGTAATGATTCTACAACAACTACCACAGAAGCAACACTATCACCTTATTTTGTTGCTGGTAGTTTCAATGGATACATTGCCGATGATGAAGGCTCTCGTATGCAAGCTCTAGCTGAAGAAGAAGGATGGTATACATTTACTGTTGAACTTAATGCTGACAACCGTGATAATGCGTATGATGGACATTATTACACGATTACCGATGGTACATGGACAACAACTTTTGGTACTACTAGCTATGCATTACAGCCTGCTCCTACTTCACCTACAGGTGGAGGAATGGGAAGCATTTATGTTTATGAAAATCAAACATTGACTATTTTGTTCGATTCTAACACTAATACTGTTTATGATAGTTCAATGGTTAAAGTACTTGATAACCCAATTATTTATGGCGATTTTAATACCGCTATGGATCACGGTGCAGATTGGTCAATTGCTTTAACAGACGCGCTTGTTTTAGAAGACACAGATAGCAATGGTATCTATGAGGGCGAATGGACATTCCCAGCATACACTGGTTCAAGTGAATCAGGATATACGTTATTAGTCGCAACTGCAACTGCTTATTATATCGGTGCATGGGGACACAGTTGGGGTGTATTAACTCAATATTTGTTTGATGGAAACCTCGCTTCTATGGGAGCTGTTAATAATTTAAAGCCAACAGTTGACACGACATATCATTTTGCATACGATAGTGCAACTCATATTACTACTTGTACAGTTGTTGAATAAACAATATAGAATTGAGATGAAATGATGCTTAGACCAAAAAATTGGATTCCTAATTTTCATAATATGGAATTAATACTGCAAAAAAAAGCAGCTCCAAGACCAGTATTTTTTGATTTCATCATAGGAGATGAAAAAGAAAAGATGTTGGTAGGAGAATTATATCGTCATGATACAGAATTGGAAAGAGTTGTTACAACAATTCGTGCTTTTGACAGTGCAGGGTTTGATCATGCACCAATCATTGTTAGGGGATTATCATTTGAACGAAATGGTGAAGTTCATGAAGGTGTATCGACAAAATCTTTGAATAGTGGATCGGTTATTTCTGACTGGGATTCGTATCATCAATATAAATGGCCAGAAATAACCGATTGCGATTTTTCGATTATTGATCACGCGAGTGAGTACTTACCTAAAAATGTAAAGTTTATCCCTTTTAGTTTAGATGGAATCTTAGAAAATACAATAGGAATTGTCGGTTTTGAAAACTTATGCTATATGGTTTATGATGACTCTGACTTAGCGGAGGCAATCTTTCAAAAAGTGGGAGAAAGAATCGAAGCATATTTTACCGAGTGCCTCAAAAAACCATCTGTTGGGGCAATCTTATGCAATGATGACTGGGGATTTAACACCCAAACCATGTTGCCACCAGATATGCTCAGAAAATATGTGTTTCCTTGGTATAAAAAAATTGTTAAAAAGGCACATGAGTGTGGAAAATATGCAATCCTTCATTCCTGTGGCTATTTTGGAGATATCATCGAAGACATTATTGAAGACATGAAATTTGACGGCAGACACTCTTATGAAGACAACATTGTTCCAGTAGAGAAAGCATATCAATCTTTAAACCCTAGAATTGCAATTCTAGGAGGCATTGATGTTGATTTTTTAGCTAGAGCAACAATTCCAAAAATTATTGAACGGACAAAAAATGTTTTAACTATGACAAAAAAATCAGGTGGGTATGCTCTTGGAAGCGGAAATTCGATTCCAGATTATATTCCTAATGACCATTACAAAGCATTTCTCACAGCCGCTCTAGAAATGGGTGATTTTACATATGAATAAAAAAGAATGGATTAATCATATCAAAAATAATAGACAGTTGTCATTGCCGGTATTATCTTTTCCGGCAGTGCAACTGTTAAATATTACAGTTAAAGATTTAGTAAGTGACAGTACTTTACAAGCTAAAGCAATGGATGCAATTGCACACAGGTATTCAATGAGTGCTTCGTTATCAATGATGGATCTAAGCGTTGAAGCAGAAGCTTTTGGCGCAGAAGTACGATATTTTGATATGGATGTTCCAACTGTCATTAAAACGAAAATTGAAACAATGGAAGATGTTGATAACTTATTAGTTCCTGAAATCGGAACAGGTAGGACTAAAACATATATTGAAGGTATTCGTCAGGCGAAATCTTTGATTACTGACATTCCTGTTTTTGCGGGAGTGATTGGACCATTCTCTTTGTCTGGAAGACTAATGGATATGACTGAAATTATGGTCAACTGCTATATAAATCCAGAAATGGTACATGAAACACTAACAAAAGCATCGTTATTTATTAAAAATTATATTTTGAAGTTAAAAGCAGCCGGCGCTGATGGAGTCATAATGGCAGAACCTGCTGCAGGGCTTCTATCACCTGAAATATGTCAGGAGTTTTCATCAAGGTACATTGCTGACATTGTAAAAGATGTAAATAGTGATGATTTTGTATTTATCTATCACAATTGTGGAAATGTGATTCCTTTGGTTGATACGATGTTAAGCATAAAAGCAGATATCTATCATTTTGGCGATGCAATAAATATGGAAAACATATTGCGCTTAATGCCTGCCGATACTGTTGTAATGGGCAACTTAAGTCCTTCTAGTGTATTTCAAAAAGGAACTGTGCAAAGTGTAAAAGACGAAACAAATCATCTGCTTGAAAAATGTTCGATTTATGAGAACTTTATTATTAGTTCGGGGTGCGATATTCCTCCACTTACTCCAATTGAAAATATTGATGCATATTTTGAAACAGTATCAAGTTTTTATAAATAAAAAACTAATATTTATTAATCGAAAAAGAGAAGATTTTTTGAAAATATTTTCTTTTTCTTTTTTATATTCAGTTTGTAAATACCGATTTTTGTATCGTATATCTCTATAATTAATATTATGGATTGCTTCAATTCATTAGACATTACACTCTTTATCATAGTTAATTTTATGATATAATACACGAGATGGAGGATAATTATGTTAGAAACATTTGAAGTATACATACCAACAACAAAAGCCCAACGTACGATACGTGTCTATGTACCAGATACATGCTGTGAACTTTCTCCTTGTGATATTTTATTTATGCATGATGCTCAAAACTTATTTGATGATGCAATGAGTTATCATGAAGTATCATGGCGTGTTCAAGATGCAATAGAACAATCAAAATACAACCATCTTATCGTTGTTGGAATTGATAATCATCCAGAAGAGCGCATGAATGAATATAGTCCATATGAAACAGCAATAGACTTAAAAGATCGTTTTATTAATGGCTCTGGTGGTAAAGGATACCAATATATTGATTTTATTGTAAAGGAATTACTACCAATTATTAAAAGCAAGTATTCTACGACAGAAAACTATTTTATGGCAGGTAGTTCAATGGGCGCATACATATCAATGTTTGCAGCAATGAAATATCCTGCCCTTTTTCAGGTGATTGGTTCATTCTCAGTTGCTTCTTGGTTCAATGAAAAATTATTTTTAGAAGCTCTCAATCAATCAAAACTAAATATTAATACAAAATTTTGGGTTACAGTTGGATCTCAAGAATCGTCATCTAGTTCTATTGAAGAATTTCCTGAAATCTATATAAACAACTCTAAACATCTTGTAGAAACATTAAAAAATAAAGGGATTAAAACAATTTATTTTGAGATTAATGATGGTGCACATAATGAACGCCAATGGATGGAGTTGTTTCCAAAATTTCTAGATTTTATATACAAAAAAGTAGTATGATATAAACTACGAGAAGTAGCTGTTCTTAAGTAACAGGTATTTTTTAAAATTTCTATCCTATTTTTTCATTTGTCTTTCTATATTAAAAAAACTGTTCGCATTCTTTTTTGCTTCACTTCATTCATCAAAAAGCATAAAACGAAATGGTTCATACTTTTATCTCTACAAAAAAAAGATGCTAGTATTTTACTACTAACATCTATATTTCTTATTATTCTTTTTTATAGTGTTCGTAATTAAACTATTGTTTTGGCGATTTGTGATATAAAATTGACTGAAATCTAAAAATCAAGATTTACTCATCTAATCCTATTTAGTGAAGATAAAACTTCACAACCGCAGATTTCAGTCTTATTCTCTAACTGGACAAACGCCAATTACTTGAATCGAATATGCATCATTTGGTTTTGAAAGAATTGAAATCACATAATCTCGTTTATTTTCACTCAGTATGATTTCAAGAAAGAAATGATAATTGCCCATATGTTCTCTTGTTGGACGGCTGAGAATGGATGTTAAGTTGATGTTATTTTTTTTGAATGTGGATAAGATATCATATAGTAGACCAGGTCTGTCAATTACAGGTGTGACGATAAATGTGACTCTATAGCTTTTAGAAGGAAGAATGATTTGTTTTTTAGAGACAATGACAAACCTTGTTTGATTGTCTTGTGTATCCGCAACATTTCTAAGAAAACAAGGCTTGTCATCGTTTACTAGATGCGATGGGACAATTGCTGCGTCTCCAAACGCATTACCTTTGATTGCCTCATAAGAAGATGTATTACTTTCTGTCAGGATAATCGCGGATTTACTCATTTTCTTTATTAAGTCAAGACATTGTCCTTTGGTAGCGAATTGTACATAAAGTCGTTTCACTTTTTCAAGAGATGATATGTTTCCAATTAAAGAAAAAGCGATTGGAAGATTGATTTCATCAATTATTAAAAGATTATTTTTGAAAATACCATCAAGTGATGGCTGAATATATCCATCAAGCGTATTTTCAATTGGAACAATTCCTAATTCATCATTTTTAACTGTTGATAATACATCTTCTATCGATGAAAGATATGTTGCTTGATCATTTTTACTTTTTATTTTTTGAAAGGCAAGGTCCGTAAACGTACCTTCAGGTCCTAATACGATGTAGTTCAAAAAAATCACTTCCTTAAATTTATTAAAAGTATTTTACCATAAAACAATCATTTTGAATCTAAAAAAAGGAATTTATAAAATATCTATCACTCTCCTTAAGAACTATCAAATTTTTCATATTTAGAGACTTCATTCTAAGATGATACTAGAATGAAGTGATTTATTTCGTTATCTTCTATAAAGTAATGGTATAATATCATTTAAGAATATATAATTAACTTATACTAAATGGTGATAAAATGGCTGATAAAAACAAACAAAATCTATTTCAAAAAAAACTCTTTCTTCTCGACATGGATGGAACAATCTATATCGATAATCATCTAATTGATGGAACTTTAGATTTACTTAGTTACATCAATCAAATAAATGGAAGAAGCATTTACATTACCAATAACTCTTCTAAATCAGTTCTTGATTATGTGAAGAAACTATCTTCACTTGGAATCAATGCGACTCCTGGTGATTTTTTCACATCTTCCATGGCAACATCTTTTTACTTAAAGGAAAACTACAAAGATAAACTAGTGTATGTTATGGGTACAGCTTCTTTAATCAAAGAATTATCCTCAGGTGGTGTAAGAACAACCACTGACTTAAAAGACCCTGTAGAAGTCGTTTTACTCGGATATGATACAGAATTAACATACAGTAAACTAGAAGATGTTTGTATCCTATTAAAACAAGATCTACCTTACATAGCCACAAACCCAGATATGGTTTGTCCTACTTCCTATGGCTATGCTCCTGATTGCGGGTCTTTTGCGGATATGATTTATAACGCCACTAAAAAACGTCCCTATTTCATTGGAAAACCCAATCCAATGATGCTTCAATATGCAGTTTCTATGGCAAACGCAACTTTAGGAGAAACCATGGTTATCGGTGACCGCCTTTATACGGATATTGCAAGTGGTAAAAATGCAGGTATCTCTACAGTATGTGTCTTATCAGGTGAAGCCACATTAGAGGATGTTAACTTAAGTGATATTAAACCAGACTATGTTTTTCCCAGTGTAAAAGAACTATTAATTGAATTAAAAAAGTAATTCAGGAAGAGAAAAATCTCTTCCTTTGTTTTTATAAATATTTTTTTTTCAAACAACTAATATTCCAAATGGCTTTACAAATGTTATAATGATACTATATATAAACTACTAGGAGGTGGCATATTGTCTGAATTAAAGAAAAAATCAAGATTTATTGATTTATTACTATTTAGTGGAAATGAAACTGCCACAACCGCAAGTTTTAATTTAGTTTCTTTTTTCTTTATCTTAATGATGACGGATAATTTGCTCCTTGGCGCAATTGGTGCCGGTATTATCTTTTCTGCTAGTCGGATTTTAGATGCTTTTACTGATCCTTTAATTGGGACTTTAATCGATAAAACAATTACGAAATATGGAAGATACAGACCCTTTATTTTAATTGGATCTGTTACACTTAATTTAGGTATTCTTTCTATCTTTGGTGGCTTCATTCATTTTCAATCTGATTCCTTAATGTATCTATGGATTATCATTTGGTACATTGTTTATATAATTGGCTATACATTTCAATCAGCTTGTACAAGGTCCGCTCAAACTATCATTACCAATGATCAGTTTCAGCGTCCATTACTAGGCGCATTATTATCTAGTTTTTCTTATTTATTCTATGGTATTTTTGCGATTGTTGCGATTCCTTTTGTCAATTCTTTTCCTGGAGGATATTCCAATCCTTTAGGATATCGATATCTTTCCTTAGTTGTGATTGGCGTAAATCTAGTTTTAACAATTTTAGCTGTTATTGGTTTACGAACAATGGATAAAAAAGAAAGTTACACTAAGATTCTTGACGCAAAAAAAGTAACTTTAAAATCAATGTTTTCTTTAATTAAGCGAAATGGACCATTAAAAGCATTAATTATCGCTGCTGGGACAAATAAATTTGCCCAGCTTATTACATCCACTTCAATGGTAATGTTTTTCACCTATACTGTAAGAGATATTGCGGCTCAAAAAATAGTGGCTTCTTGGGGATTACTCTTTGGCATCATTGGTGTACTGGTTGGATTAGTGGTTGCGTCTTTATTTGATAGAAAGAAATCTTTTCTCTTAGGAACTTATTTGGGATTATTATTTCCAATTGTCATTATTATTATCAGACCGTTTTCACCAGAACTTGAATGGTTATTCCTTGGATTATTAGTGGCGATTATATTCGCCACTGCAGTTGCTTCATCTAATGTATTACCACTCATTGCTGATGTGGCAGATTATGAGTATTATGTCAATAAACAATACATTCCAAGTGTTGTTGGGACAACGTTTTCTTTAGTAGATAAATTAATGTCTTCTTTAAGTGGTGTTATTCTAGCAGCGGTATTGACTTATATTGGATACACTGCGGGGATGGACCCTACTTCAAGAGCATTTTGGGGATTCTTCGCAATGGTTATTATTATTCCTGCACTAGGTCACCTTGCATCTATTCTTGCATTTAGATTTTATCCAATCACAAAAACATTTTATCATCAAATGATTATCGATAAAGACAAGGCATAATGAATTAACCTTTTTTCGATTGGATTCACTTTAGTAAAATGCTATAATCAATCTAATAAAAATAGAATTGAGGGATTTATTTGATTAAACTAGAACGAGCTTATGCTACAATTTCAAAAGATACACTAATCCATAATTACCAAGCATTTGAAACACTTGTTGGTCAAGATACCCTCGTGATGTCCGTTGTCAAAGCGGATGCATATGGGCATGGTTCTATCGAGGTATCGAAAGCTTTAGAACAAGCAGGATGTACTTATTTTGGTGTTGCTTGTCTTGAAGAAGCAATCGAGTTAAGAAATGCTGGAATTAAAGCGAACATCTTAATTTTTGGCCGAACGGATTTAGCTAACATCAAATATATTCATGAGTATAATTTGATTCAAACCATCATTAGTTATGAATATGCCCTTGAAATCGACGAATGTGGAATTGATATTGATGCCCACATCAATATCGATACGGGAATGTCGAGACTTGGTATTTATACCCATGAAGAATCTGATATCGAAAATACAATACTCGAGTTCAGAAAAATCGCTAAACTCGACCACATTAACATTGAAGGAATCTACACCCATTTCGCAGATGCAGACAATGTAGATGATACATTCACAAAAAAACAGTTTAAGATATTTAACACGATTGTCCAGACTTTAAAGAAAGACCATGTTTGCCATGGCATTTGCCACTGTGCAAACACCAGCGCAACTTTAAGATTTCCAGAAATGAAACTAAGTATGGTCCGAATAGGCATTGGACTATACGGATACCCTCAAGTAAAAACAAACATAGAGTTATTACCAGTGATGAGTCTTTATGCTGAAGTTGAAGATATCCATCATTTAAAACCAAACGATTCTGTTAGTTATGTTCGCAGGTACTATGTAACAGAAAATAAAACCATCGCGACAATCGCCATTGGCTACGCCGATGGCTACTTACGAGGTTCCACAAATAATGACTATTTTATATATAATGGACATAAGTTAGAAGAAGTAGGAACCATCTGTATGGATGCTTGTATGGTAGATGCAACAGGTACAAACATTAAAATTGGTGACTATGTAGAAGTCTTTGGAGAAAACAAAACAGTTTCGGTTATTGCGAAACACTTAAATACCATTGAGTATGAAGTACTCTGTGGTATTGGTAAAAGAATCCACCGTATTTATAAATAGTAGAAGCGAGCTTTTAAAGACTTTTGATTAAAAAGACTTTAAAATGCTCTTTTTTCATGTTCTTATTTTTATAATTTTTTTTATGTAGATATTCATTAAAGTTAACAAAAGATAAGTGACGCCTAGCACAATTAAGGTTACATATGTAACCGAAAATACATGATTTCCTAAACTTATATGGTATAATTAAAGTATATCAAGTGTAAAGAAGGGATGTAAGTGCCTGATGAAATCGTGGTTTTTATTCAAAAAATTCGAAAATTAATTAAAGAGAAAAGTGTGTTTTTTCAAATCGAATGTACTTTGAGAAAACATATGTACAAGTGCTTATCGATTATTTTGGAATTACAGTCGAAGAAGCTTGGAGAATTATAACTTTTTTGAACAAGTTTGATTATTGCATTGATTCTATGCCGGATTACAATAAGAAAGAAGATACCCATATATTCAAACGTATGGTGAATGGAACGATGGCTTATATAAAAGTGCGTATTGAAGAAATGAATAATGATAGTACTGGTGTTTGTATTTCTTTCCATAAAGATTGTTAGGAGGACATTATGGAAAAATTATATTATTGCGAATTTTGTCAGGGAAGGACAGAATCTTTTATCACATTAAAAAATGTAGAATTTAACCACAATCATAAGGCATTATCTATTTTATCCGAAGTTCGAATATGTAAAGATTGCAAAAATCAAGTTTATGACCGAGAACTAGATCAAATTACCACCGAAAAAGCAATTAATGAATATAATACTTTATATGGTATTCCAGGAAGTGAAATTATTAAGTTTAGAAACAATCTAAACATCAGTCAATCTACTCTATCCAAAATTATCGGTATTGCAAAAAAGACATTGGTTAGTTATGAAAAAAATCAGGCAATTCCCAGCAATCATTATCTTCAAACTTTGAAAGTAGTGATGGAAAAGCCTGAAATTATTCAGTTGTTTGCCAAAAATAGTGATAAGATTTTTACAAAAAAAGAGGCAGAAAAAATTTTCTTCTGTGATATTCCAGATTCTTTCAAAGTTTGTGAAGATGAGTACCATGGATATAACGATTACAGTGAAGAAAAAATCGAGCAGGTCATACTCTATTTCGCTGAACATTCAACGGTCATGACCAAGATAAACAAAGGACTTTTTTATCTTGATTTTTCGGCATATAAAGAATTTGCGAGATCGATAACAGGTTCAAGTTATCAAAAATTTGCTTATGGTCCTTTTATAGCATCTCTATACCAAAAAATTGAAAAATTAGTTTTTCAAAAGAAGATTCATGTAAAATCAATTTCAACTGAAAATTTGAAATACAATGAATACACATCATTAATAAAACCAAATCTGAGTCTTTTTAATGAACGTGAAATAATATTACTACAAAAAGTCAGGGACTATGTCACTTCATTATCAGCAAGTGCAGTATCGGAAGATTCGCATGAAGAAAAAGCGTGGTTAATGACTGAAGATGGGGCATATATATCATATAACTATGCTTTGTCTTTGAATAAAGATTTTTTTGAAAATGAATAGAAATCTAAAAAACGAGCCAAAAAACTCGTTTTTTTACGTCTACAATATAAATAAGGTTGAAAAGTAATACTAACCCGTTTTGAGTATTATTTTTCATGTAATTACAAAAAAAGCTTAGTACTGGAACCAAACAAACTAATTGATAGAACCACTCCAAAAATCAAAATTTCTTTTTTAAACAAAACAATGTAACATCCAAATATCGATTTCAAAAAAAATCATAAATTATTTCTTGAGAAAAAAGCGCTTTCATTGTATAATGATTATGTCAGAAAGTGCTTTTCTTCTCTGAACAAATAGAAAGGACTAATTTAGTTCCGAAAATTAAGCTAAAATATATATTTTAGTCTTTTTTTATCTTAAAACGAAGAAAAATCAGTTTTAACTGATTAAAAAATATAACATAAGAGAGGCGACAAAATTGTTTAAGAGCGAGTACTTAAATGAACTATTCAAAAGTGTTTCAGAAAGAAATTCAAGTCAACACGAGTACCTACAAGCAATTGAAGAATTTTTTGAATCGATGGACTTTGTTGTTCTAGACGATCCAAGAATTTGTGAAAATGCGATTATGGAAAGGTTGATTGAACCAGAAAGAACCATCAAGTTCCGAGTTACTTGGATTGATGACTTAGGAAAAATCAATGTAAACCGTGGATACAGGATCCAATTTAATTCAGCGATAGGACCCTACAAGGGCGGACTTCGTTTCCATGGCTCAGTAAATGAATCCATTCTAAAGTTTTTAGGATTCGAACAAACTTTTAAAAATGCACTAACAGGACTTCCAATGGGTGGCGCAAAAGGTGGATCTGATTTTGACACACGTGGAAAAAGTGATCGCGAAATCATGAGATTCTCGCAAAACTTTATGTTAGAACTATATCGTCATATCGGTCCTGACACAGATGTACCGGCTGGTGACATCGGTGTTGGAAACAAAGAAATTGGATACATGTATGGCATGTACAAAAAGATTCAAAATGAAGTTACAGGAACATTAACTGGTAAAGGCTTATCATACGGTGGGTCTTTAGGTAGAACAGAAGCAACAGGTTATGGTGTTTGTTACTTTGTAAACGAAATGTTAAAAACATATCGTAATGATGACTTTAAGAATAAAATCGTTATTATCTCTGGATCCGGAAAAGTTGGAAAATACGCTGCTTTAAAAGCACATGAATTAGGTGCGAAAGTTGTTGCTTTATCTGATATTAATGGATTTGTCTACGATCCAAATGGTCTTGACTTAAGTATCGTTAAAATGTTAACTGAAGATTCTCCAGAATTTTCTACTAAATACACAGAATATCGTCCAAATGCAACATTCAATCCAGTACCAAGCGACATTTGGAAAGTACCATGTGATATCGCACTTCCTTGTGCTACTCAAAATGAATTACAAATTGAAGGCGTGAAGGCGTTAGTAGAAAATGGTTGCTTCTTGGTAGCTGAAGGTGCAAACATGCCAACAACACTAGATGCAACAAAGTATTTGCAACATCATGATATTTTATTCGCTCCAGGAAAAGCTGCAAATGCCGGAGGCGTTGCTGTATCAGGACTTGAAATGAGCCAAAATGCAATGCACTACCCATGGACTTATGCTGAAGTCGATGAAAAACTTGAATTAATCATGGCTGATATCTTTAAAAAAGCATATACCCAAGCAAGAAAATACACTGACCACAGAAACCTTGTAGTAGGTGCGAATATTGCTGGATTTATGAGAGTATATCAAGCAATGTTGGACCAAGGTGTTCTATAAGATGCCTTTTGTCATCACCCCAAAAATTTTACTTCCAAAATCGGACATTGATTTAAATAAATGGGCAGTTATCGCTTGTGACCAGTTCACAAGCGAGCCACATTATTGGCTTGAATTAAAAATGTTAGTAGACAAAAATTTCTCCACTTACAATCTAATCTTACCAGAAGTGTTTTTAGAAAATAACGCATCTCTTCAAATTAAAGAAGCTAACCAGAATATGGCTGATTATTTAAAAATCAATCTCTTTAGAGAAGAAGAATGTATGGTACTTGTAGAACGTAAAACGCCTTATACAGATTGTAGATTAGGGCTTGTTCTTGCGATTGATTTAGAGAGTTATGAATATGAACCTGGAAAAGTAGGCTCAATTGTGGCAAGTGAAAGAACAGTACCTGAACGTATTCCACCAAGAGTAAAAATCAGGGAAAACGCACCGATTGAATTACCTCATGTTCTTGTTTTAATTGATGATTTGGAAGACCAAATCATTAATAAAATCTACAAAACAAAAGATAGTTTAGATGTTTTATACGATTTTGATTTAAATATGGGTGGTGGCCACTTAAAAGGATACAAGGTCAAAGATACCGAACGAATTAGCCATAAATTGATGGCTTCTAGTGAAACAATTAAAATGATCGTAGGGGATGGCAATCATTCTTTAGCTTCTGCAAAAGTATGTTGGGAAGCAATAAAAAAATCATTGCCAGAAAACGAGTTTTATATTCATCCTGCACGTTTTGCATTGGTTGAAGTCATTAGTTTATATGATCCGGGGTTGACATTTGAACCTATTCACCGCGTGTTATATCATGTGTCAAAAAACTTTATCAAGGATTTTGAACATCACGTAACCGGTGATGCTGTAACGACGGTTTATGATGGTCATAAATTTAGAGAAGTGCATGTCCCAGAGAATCCGTTTATTGCGATTAAAATGATACAAGAATTTTTAGATAAATATTTAGAAGTCTATCCTGAGATAAAAATTGATTTTGTGCATGGACTAGATAGCTTAGAAAAAGTAGTTAAATCTAACAAAGATTCAATCGGAATAATGATGCCTCAATTAAAAAGAGAAGATTTATTCCCATATGTTAAAAATTATGGTGTTTTACCTAGAAAATCTTTTTCTCTAGGGGAAGCAAAAGAAAAAAGATATTATATGGAATGCCGGAAAATTCAAAAATAACGATAATTATAACTGTAAGGAGGTTAATTAAATGAAGAGAGTTTATAACTTTTCTGCTGGCCCTGCTGTATTACCAGAGCCGGTTTTACAACAAGCTGCAGATGAAATGCTTTGTTATAAAGACACGGGTATGTCTGTTATGGAAATGAGCCACCGTTCAAAAGCTTTTGAAACAATTTTGGATGAAGCTATTGCTGATTTAAAGCAATTAATGAATATACCTGATAATTATAAGGTTTTATTTTTACAAGGTGGAGGACACACACAGTTTGCAATGGTTCCTATGAACTTAATGCGAAGTGGTTCAGCAGATTATATTATCACAGGTGAATGGGCTAAAAAAGCTTATGCAGAAGCCAAAAAATATGGAACACCAAGAAAGTTAGCAACGAGTGAAGAAGCTAGTTTCTCATATATTCCTGATTGTACAAACCTAGATGTTAATCCAACTGCAGATTATGTATACATTTGCGAGAATAATACAATTTATGGCACGAAGTTTCCTGTATTACCGAATACTTTTGGTAAAGTACTCGTCTCAGATATGTCTTCTTGTATTTTGTCTGAACCGATTGATGTAAGCAAATACGGACTTATTTATGCTGGAGCTCAAAAGAATATTGGACCAGCAGGGACTGTCATTGTTATTATCCGTGAAGACTTAATCAAAGAAGATGTGTTCCCAGGAACGCCAACAATGTTACAATACAAGATTCATGCAGATAAAAACTCTTTATATAATACGCCTCCAACCTACGGAATCTATATTTGTGGACTTGTCTTTAAGTGGTTACTTAATTTAGGCGGGTTAGAAGAAATGAAACGTCGTAATGTTGAAAAAGCATCAATTCTATATGATTTCCTTGATTCATCCAAGTTATTTAAAGGAAGTGTTGCTAAAAAAGACCGTTCTTTAATGAATGTAACTTTTAATACGGGTAATAAAGAAATGGATGAATTGTTTATAAATGCATCTTTAGAAGCAGGATTTGAAAACTTAAAAGGTCACCGTTCAGTTGGTGGCATGAGAGCTTCTATTTATAATGCGATGCCACTTGATGGCGTGAAAGCATTAACTGCTTTCATGGTTCAATTCGAGAAGGAACACGCCTTATGAGAGTGGTATGTTTAAATAATATATCTCCTACTGGGTTAAATGAGTTTACTAAAAAATATGAAATCATTGATGATTTGACAAAAGCAGAATTAATTGTTGTTAGATCAGCGCAAATGCATGACATAGATTTACCAAAGAAACTTTTAGCCATTGCTAGAGCTGGTGCTGGAGTCAATAACATTCCTTTAGACAAAATGGCAGAAGCCGGTGTAGTCGTTTTCAACACGCCAGGAGCGAATGCTAACGGCGTCAAAGAATTAGTGATTGCGGGACTTTTAATTGCTTCAAGAGACATCGTTGGTGGCGTGAACTGGGTGAAAGCCAATCAAACAGATGAAGCAATTTCAAAGTCAATTGAAAAAGCAAAAGTGGCTTTTGGTGGGAACGAAATCTTCGGAAAAACAATTGGTGTCATTGGTCTTGGTGCTGTTGGTGGAAAAGTGGCGGAAGCTTGTTTCAATCTTGGAATGAAAGTGATAGGCTTTGATCCTTATTTATCCGATGAAGCTCGTTCAACTCTTCCTAATGAAATAATGCTTACCGATAATTTAGATCAGATATATAAAGTAAGTGACTTTATGAGTCTTCATCTGCCTTTACTTGATAGTACACGGTATATGATGAATGAGGAAGTATTTGAAAAAGTAAAACCAGGTTGTACACTTCTTAATTTTTCAAGAGATGCTTTAGTTGATGATGATGACCTAGAACAAGCCATTGCTTCAGGTAAAATCAAAAAATATGTCACGGACTTTCCAAACTATAAAACGGCGAATATGGAAAATGTAATCTGTATTCCTCATCTTGGGGCTTCGACCGAAGAGAGTGAAGAAAACTGTGCATATATGGCTTGTCATGAACTAATGAAGTTTGTGGAAACTGGAACGATTATGAACTCTGTGAACTATCCTAGAATTGATCCGGGAAAACAAGAATCGGTTTCAAGGATTGTCGTTTTACACCAAAAAGAAGATTTGATGGTTCAGTTTATGGATATTTTATTTAATAAACCTGTGTTAAATATTATTACAAAGACAAAAGGATCAAAATCAGTAACGATTTTTGATATTGATGAAGACATTCCTTTAGACTGTCTTCATAAATTTAAAGAACTTGAGGGCGTTATAAGAGTCAGAAAGATATCATAAACAACACAAGATGGTGAATTTTACCATCTTTTCTTTTTTGACACATAATCATCACAAATGAAGAATATACTGAAATCGGTTATAAATAAACAAGTGTTTATTAATAAACGGGAGGTGAATTCATTGAAACAAAAGATTATTTTTGTGGTGTTTTTTTTGCTTGCGATCATTTCAATCTTTTTAATGACAAAGGTTGAAGTGAATTACGATCTCTCAAAGTATTTGCCTAGTGATGAAAATGCTTCAATCGGACTTCGCATCTATGAAGACCAGTATGGAGAGTCAAGTACCGCTAATCTAGTATTAAAATTTGATAGTGAAACGACATTATCAGAAATTCTTCAAGTTAGTACAGATTTAAGTCAAATTGAAAATGTGAGTTCAGTACTATTTCTTGATGATTATTTGAATCAATCCATGTTTGATCAAATTAAAGCGGCTGCAGATCCATATACTCAAGCCTACTTAGAACAACTTGAGGCAAACATGCTATTGACTGGTGGAACTTACACGGAATTGATTGTAAATTTGTATAATGCATCACCAACGACGATGTCAAGTGTTGGTGACTACATTGACACTTTTTATCATGAAGCCAATCATACTGCCTATTTTCAAATTGTATTTGGTGTAAGTGCAGCATCCTCACTGACGGAACCTGCGTTAAATGCTGTTAAAGATGTCGCTAGTGCAATTTCTATCGATTATTATTTATCTGGAAATGCAGCATCCACAGTTTACACGAGAAATACCATTACCAAAGAAGTATTCAATATTACAATTATTATCATTCCAATTATCTTAATTATCTTGCTTTTTATGACGCCATCATTTTTTGATTTAGTAATTTTTGGTGTCGTTGCAGGTGTGTCTATTTTGCTAAATCTAGGGACAAATGCTTTTTTACCAAATATTTCATTTGTCACCCAATCGATGGCGATTGCCTTACAACTTGCGATTTCGCTTGATTACATTATCTTTATTGTGAATAGATACCATAAAGAAAAAGATTTAGGACTTTCTACAGATGAAGCGATTAAAGCGGCTATGAAGAAAGTCTATCAGCCGGTTATTGCTTCGGCACTGACAACCGGTGTTAGTTTCTTAGCACTGATTTTTATGCGTTTTTCAATTGGTATGGATATTGGACTTGTTTTCTTTAAAGCAATTGTCTTTAGTCTAATTGCGTCATTAACTTTGTTACCGGCGTTAATTAAAGTCGGCGACAAACTAATTTTAAAATCAAAACACAAAGTATTTTTACCAAGGTTTGGTAAGTTTGCCAAATTTATCTATAAATTCCGTTATGCTTTTTTAGTTTTCCTAATTGCAATTATTGTTCCAGCGTATTATTTCCAATCACACAATAATTTTATCTATGGAGATACAGCATTAACTGCAGCAGAAGGTTCGAGTTATTATGAAGATGTCAAATTCATTGAGGATAACTATGGGCTTCAAAATCAAATCATTATTTTAACCAATAAAGACCAAGCGGTAGAAGCATCTCTTGTTCAAACGTTAATGTCAGATACGAGTTTACAAATCACTAAAATTGAATCTGGGGTGATGTATCTATCACAGATAAGTGATCCAGTTATCCTTCAAAATATTCTTGCAAAGTTTTATACAGAGGACTACTCCATTATCATTTTGACCGTAAATTTGCCTGTTGAATCAGCAGATACGAAACTCATGGTCACGAGCTTAAGACAAATAGTTTCTGATTCTGGATATTCAGAATATTATCTTCTTGGACAATCTCCGATTGCGTATAGCATTGAAGATGTCATAAGAGTCGATTATTTAATTGTCTCAATTATTGCGGTTATCAGTATTATGATCATTATCTTATTAACATTTAAGAATTTTATTATGCCTCTCATTTTACCTTTAGTCATCGTATCAAGTGTATTTTTAACAATGTCCATTCCTTATTTTGCGGGTGAAAGGGTTGTTTTCTTAGGGTATTTAATTGTATCAACGATTTTACTCGGAGCGAC
>JAQUZN010000092.1 GCA_028691315.1 Candidatus Izemoplasmatales bacterium
CTGCATCTAGAGAGTCAGCCCCAAGATCATCTTGAAGATGAGTTGCTCTTGTAATTGTTGCTCTTGAAACACTTAATTCGCTAGCGACTAAATCAGCTAATTGTTCAAACATTTTTGATTTCCTCCAATAGTTTTTTATATTTGAATAGAATAACATGTGGGTTATATAAACCTGAATACCCAAATATGGTTTGCATTTCAAATATTTTGATATTCAAATAATCTAAGATATAGTTTATCATAACACATCTTTTTGTCAACATTAATTCATCGGGTTTTACTGAAATTTTACTTCATAAAATATCATTGATTTTTGAGAAATATAAAATAATAATGAATAACTGTTTACTAATTTGCTCATTTGTTTCTTTTGACATATTGTACCCTTATTTATTCAATATTTTTGTAATTTTACAATTTTACCTAAAAATTATACTCCCATGACTTCATTGAAGTTTTTATTCAAGAAGCCTAATACTATAATTTTAAAAATGAATTATTATTTAATAAATAAAAGAGAAATATATGATCTGTTTCTCTTTGCTTTTTTAATTTTACACAATAAAGGCACTTCCATTTAGAAAGTGCCACCATTTTTAGATAACAAAATTACCATTTTTAAAGACAACAACTTCTGTTCCATTATGCATTCTGCCAATAACCTCTAAATCAGAACTACCGAACATAAAATCTGAATGGCTCATAGAATTATTATATCCTATTTTTTCAAGTTCTTCAAAACTTAGGTCATTACCATTTTTTACATTCATCGGGTATGCTCTGCCTAAAGCCATATGACAAGATGCATTCTCATCAAACAAAGTGTTTAAGAATAAGATATTTGCATTGGAAATTGGAGAATCATATGAAATAAGCGCAATTTCTCCGATGTATGAGCTTCCTTCATCAAATTCTATCAAACTTTTCAAAGTTTCTTCCTCTTTTTTTGCTCCATAACTTACTACTTTACCATTTTTAAACTCTAGCCAAAAATCCTCAATCAATTTGCCTTGATAGTTCAGCGGTTTTGTCGCATAAACAATCCCCTCAGTACCGAGTTTATGTGGCATTGTAAAAGATTCTTCAGTTGGAATATTTGGATTAAAATAGACTCCAGTAGTACTGCGTTCTCCCCCGCCAGCCCATATATGATCTTCAACTAATTTTACAGTTAGGTTTGTCCCAATCTTATTAGAAAAATGTAAAGATTTAAACTGATATTGATTCAAAATTACATTATGTTTCTCTAACATTAAATCATGGTCTTGCCATTCTTTAATTGGGTCATTATCATTTGTGACTCTAGATGCTACTAAAATTGCATCCCATAGTTTCTGAAGTGCTTCTTCTTCCTCAAAATCAGGAAAAACTTGTTTTGCCCAATATATATTTGGGTAAGCAATCACAGTCCATTGTGATTTATTTCCCATATAATGCGTTTGATAAAAAGATAATGCTTTTTGGCTTGCAATTCCTGCTTTTTGCATTTTGACAGGATCTATATCTTTTTTTAATCCTGGAATTGGTGAGGTTACAGAAATTGAACAAGCTCCAGCATCTACAATTGATCTTGATTGATCAATCACCCAAGATGGAACTTCTTCAAGTGCTTCAGTAGTCATAAATTGAAAATCAGATTTTGAGACGAAATCATCACTCCAGCGAACAGTTACTTTACTTGCACCAACAAGATAACTTTGTTCAACTAATTCCCTTACTAAATCCTTTGTTTCTGTGGTAGCACGAATTACAACTTGCTGATCTTTTTGTACATTCACTCCCATAACAACGGCAAGTTTTGCATATTTCTTTAATAACATTTGATTCATCATCAATCACTCCTTCTCTACATTATATCATAGTATCTTTTGTTAAAACTTAAAAAAACTACTCGGATAAAGCCAAATTTTTCATCCAATGCTCTTTTCTGTACCTTGATAATGCGAAAACCATTTTAGGAATATCTAAAATCTGAATAATTAAAAATAGCATAGTAACTGGCAAATTAGTCATTCTTGATAAAATTAATGCAATAGGAACAGAAACAACCCATATATATCCTGCATCCATCATCAAAGTTGATCGTGTATCTCCACCAGCACGTAGTGTAAAATACATGGCCACATTAAACGAATATACTGGAATAAAAATTGCGTTCGTTCGAATGACAAATACTGCTATTTTATCGATTTCTTCTGACACATTATATAAATCTAGAACAAAAAAGCTGAAGATGAACAACAATATCCCTGTAAATACTGCAAACATAAGTGCAAAAAATATCAGTTTTTCAGCATTATCTTTTGCCAGACGTAAATCATTCTTTCCAAGGGTATTTCCAACTAAAACAGCAACTCCAGTACCGATACCACCAAATGCCACAAAGACAAGTTGTGATATCGCATTGGCAATATTCATTGCGGCCAGCGCATCATCCCCCCTTGTCGAATAGGCTTGTAAAAATACGGTTTGTCCTGTGGACCACAATGCTTCATTTAAAGTTAATGGGATTGCCATAATGACGATAGTTAGTAATATCGATTTATCTATATGAAATACATTTTTAACTTTTGTTCGAAAAATCTCGCCTTTTTTTAGTAATAAAATAAACATTAATCCAAATTCGACAAATCGAGAAATGAGCGTTGCTATCCCTGCGCCTTCAACGCCTAATTTGGGCACACCAAATGATCCGAAAATTAAAAAGTAATTCAAAATCGTATTTGTAATAATTGCTACTAACGAAATGTATAATAATGGCTTAGTGATTCCGGTTTCTCTAAATGTGTTCGATATTGAAATTGAGATTGCCCATGGGAACATACTCCATTTGATGATATTCATATAACCTAGTCCAAATTCAATCGTTTGAGAATTAGTAGTAAATAGTGATATTAAGCTTTTTCCAAAAAATGTAAAAAGAAAGAAACTAATGAATGCAACAGATAAGCCAATTAGAATTTTAAACCGGAACGTTTGTTTTAGTTTATCGTGATCCTTTGCGCCAAAATATTGTGCAGTTAGAACTCCTGCTCCCCCCATCGCCCCAAAGGTTACTAAAATAACAACAAAATAAAGTTGATTTACAACAGAAACCGATCCAATAGCTAGTTTGCCAAGTTGACCAACCATCACATTATCAACTAATTGAACTGATGATGTTATTAACTGTTGAATGACAATTGGCAATGCCACAATAAATAAATTGCGATAAAATGCTTTATCGCCAATAAATCGCTTCATGATGTTTAATCTCCTATATTTTTTATAAAAAGAAATGCTATGTGCACATGTGCGTACATAGCATTAAAAATAACTAACTGATAATTATTGCAGTATTTATTAAATCGTTCCACTACTATTTTAGTATATCAGTCAATATAATACAACAGTTTCATTTGAAAATTATTAATATATAAATATATAATCGTCAAAGAATCTATCTATCATGTACGCATTGTATACTATCGCGATCAATTCACTAAGTGATTTTATCTTTATTTGCACATGCTTTTTCATCCAAGCTTATCAGGTTTTCAATAAATATATTCAGTTAAATAATGACCAATTTATTTAATTTTTATGTATAAAAAATGATTTGTGTGCTTTTTTTTCAAAATAGACTATGATATTATATAATTAGAAATATTGTTTTTAGGGGGGAAATCTGTTGAAAGAAATATTAGGCAAGGCAAAAGAATTATATAAAAATGAGCCAAACTTGTTCTTACTTGCAGCATTTAAAGAATTTGTTATGCTTCTGTTCTTCATTAGTATTATGATTCCATTTTACACAGCGAGCGGATATGGAATTGTGGCACATTTCACTGTTTTTAGTTTAAATGGTTGGTTTTGGTCTTTTCTTATTCTATTAGTCTGGTTAGGATCTATGGGCAGTTTTTTCTATTTTACACTTGTAAAAAAACCGGATATTTTAAAAAAGATTCAATTGGGTCAAGTGGTACTTTCTGCGTTACTCTTCGTTATCTTCTTTATTATTTTTGTTTCAGATGCAGCGAGTGCACCAAGTTTTATTAGGGTATATTTAAGTCTTGGATTTTTTACTGACTTAATATGTATAGCCGCTTTAGTTTTAATTACTGTCAGAGATCAGTTGGTTGCAGACTTCATTAAGCAATATGTAAAAGTTAAAAAACATGAAGAAACTGTTGAACCTGAAGTACAAGTTTAATATTTTTATTACTATTTTTATAAAGTAAAGCAACGAATAAGCATTTATTCGTTGCTTTTTTTTATTCAATCAAAGTCTTGGATTGTTGAGTTTTTGCATGCTATATGATACTCAGTAACTAAAGTTTGAATCAATGTTTTCACTGAGACGATTTTATCTGCTAGATATGCGTTTGTTCCAGCAAATGCAAAGCCTTTATTCATTGTTCCTTTCTTTGCATTATATAACGCTAATGAGATGCAGTAAGGTGCATCTTCTTTCTTACATGTAATGATACAATCAAATGGACATGAAAAAGGGTGTTTTAATCCATTTTCAACATCGTCTAAATATTGGTTAGAAATTGCTCTTCCAGGAAGTCCAACCGGACTTTTTATGATTTTTATATCTTCTTTAGTTGCATTAATATAAGTCTGTTTAAATTCATTGTCTGCATCACATTCTAATGTTGTCACAAATCTGGTGGCCATTTGTACACCTGCTGCCCCATGATTTAAAAAATAATGAATGTCTTCTCCTGTATATATCCCCCCTCCAACAATAACTGGAATTTTTCGTTGAAATTGTTCCTCAAATGGTCTAATCGCATCTAGTACTTCTGGCAATAGTTTTTCAAGTTGAAAATCAGGATTATCAATTTGATCAATTTTTAATCCAAGGTGTCCTCCAGCCTTTGGACCTTCAATTACGAAAGCATCTGGAAGGTAATTATACTTATCAATCCACTTGTTTGTTAAGAGTCTCGCGGCTCGTCCTGAAGATATTATCGGAACTATTTTCGTTTTAGAAGACTCACTCAAATATTTTGGTAGATCAAGAGGCAATCCAGCACCAGCAAAAATAATATCAATATCTGATTCAATGGAAGCTTGTACTAAGTCAGCATAGTTCGATAATGCGACCATTATATTAACTCCGATAATTCCTGAAGTTTGACTTTTTGCTTTTTCAATTTCTTTTTTTAATGCATCAACACTATTTTTGTTTGAAGTTTTCTTTGTTTCATGAAGCATACCAATACCGGCAGCAGAAATAATGCCTATTCCACCTTCATTTGCAACTGATGAAGCCAGATTTGCCATAGATATTCCTATCCCCATTCCACCTTGAACAATTGGAAGTGTTGCAACTTTGTCGCCTATTGCTAGTGTCTTCATTTTATTGATATACATATTTTCTCCAATACTAGTATCAAAATACCGATTTATTTTTGAAATTACTATACCACGCATAGTACTTATTTTCAATTAATATTATTGAATTCTACAACTTTTTTACATTAACATAATTGTAAAAAAAACATACGACAGTAAAAATGTCATATGTTTTTTTAATATTTAAGTTGCATAATATTTTACATCACCAATAACGCTTATCTTCCCATTATCTACAATAAGCGCGCCTTGATCAGTGATTGCATAAACATTTTTGTGCTTTTCTATCATATATTTCTTTATCGCGTCAAACTGTGTTTTTAAATCACGGAAATGAACTTCAATCCCAAATCCTTTGACAAGCCCTAATCCGGGATAATAACCAAATTCACTATAATCCCAATCTGGAGATATAAAGTATTCATCTAGTTGAATCATGGCGCCAGCACTATGTCCGATGACAACCCCCTTATGAGACATAATCACCTCTAATAAGGAAAATTCAACAATTTTTTCATACATTTTATCAGGAAGTCCGCCGGGCAAATAAATAATATCAGCATTTTTTATCATCATTTTTGCTTCTTCTTTTGAAGTTTGAAAATAATCAATCATCGAAATATAACAAGCATCAATTCCATAACGCCTAAAGGATTCAATGATTCCAGCATAATATATCCCATTTTCCTTACCATAATACTTCGCCCAAGTAATGTCGTCATAGATTTCACTTTGACTGAAACTAAATGGAATTACAACAACCTTCATCCCTGGTTTTATATAATGTTGAAAAGCATTGTAACACCAATCTTCGTGAATGGAATACTGCATATGTAAAATATTAATCACAATTATTGCCTCCTAAATATGAAGTATTATAATTACAAGTTTCACTTTTTTGATTTCTTTGTTGGATTTTTTAACCGATATAAATATGCAATCTCTACTACTTTTAAGGACAAATCTTTATCGTCAATATCAACAATAAAGTGTTCTTTTGCATTTGGATACGGAATTCCAAGTAGTGCGTCACTTAATATGCTATCTAACTCGTTAATTTTCTTTACATAAACTGTATTATCACAAACAAGGAAAATTGGCACATTGTTCACATATATCATAAATTCGCCAAACATTCTTTTGAAAGTAACATCGCCACTTGATGCGATTTGATCTACAGCATAGTCTATAAAATCAATAGTTGAACTCATCAATAATTCTTCCTTTCTAATTCCTATATTGATTATACAATGGTTTTATTCATATGTCACGTGATAACCTTTTAAAAAAGGATTTGGAAAATCTCCAAATCCTTTTTAGTTATGATATCAAA
>JAQUZN010000093.1 GCA_028691315.1 Candidatus Izemoplasmatales bacterium
GGTCTCGTGTAAATGAAATGCCCCTCGGACGGTACCCAATCGACTCGTTGTGCCATTGACCGGGGGGGGTTAGTTTTCTAAAAATAAATCTAAATATCCTCTAAACTTATCTTTTGGATAATAACAGACTTTATAATTATTTTCACAAACGAGTAACTGATTACAGAAGATACTTGCATGCACTTGTTCAATGTTGTCATCGTAGTAACCTTCAGTACTTAGAATGTGATCAGTTGTTTCTACTGCTTTATTTAATCTGGCAACCAATGTTCTGTTTTTGGTTTTGTTAAATGATAGTGATTCAGGTCGTCTATCAATATAGGCTCCTATTGCATCTAATGGTATACCAGCATCCATCATAGCGTTCATCACACCAACACTGATCATTGGATAGAGTTCTTTAATATGACTTTTCTTTAATCCATAGAAGACAACTGTAAATCTTGATAGGTCATGCATTAATACGAGTAGATTCTTCCCACTTCGTTTTAATAGATGTGCATGCCAAGCATAAATATCATTATCTGTATCATGTTCTGTAATTTTTTGTTTTGTATAATCTAGCATTGCCTTAGTACATTGTATGTGCATGAATAGTCACCTCACTTCAATTCATTATATCAAACTTATCACCTCCACTGGTAGATGATAAAAGTTTAAATCTATCAAAAATAGCTGTAATTGTTAACCACTTTTTAAATTTTTTAGTGAAGAAAGGTAGTGCTGACGTTGATGCATTTGTTTGGGACAGGGCAGGCTTTCAAGCCCTATCCTACAAACGATGCGTCAGCGTGTTGGAAGCAACATCTATATATAAGACCTTTCTTCAGTATTATGCAGATAGGGATTTACCTCCTATTTTCCAAAATGCATTATGTTAGAGGTTTTCCTTATTTTTCAGTCTAAAAATATTACCTTTTGAACTTATATATTCATCATTAAACTCACTTAATCTTTGTCTAATTGTTCGTTCTGATAAGTTCAAATATTTAATCAGATCTTCTATCGTACAATTGCCGACCGTATCTAATAGTGTTTTGAATGCTTTATCAAAAACTTCTTTTCTATCTTCTGGTGTTTGACTTCTTTTACCGCTTTTTTCTAAGTTTGCTCTTGTATCTCCTGCTGCATACTTCTTATCTAGCTTATTTTGTTCATCCACTTTATGGATAGGATATTCAAACCAAAAGTTTAATGGCTTAAAGTTATTGAATTCTCTTAGACTACTTTCCATACGCCATGCAGTACATGTTTTATTACGATTGTTATTTGATCTAAGATCTTCAGTAATACTAAGTTCGATTAAATCCACGAGTGCATCCGGATCTCTAGCAAACACTCCTGAACCAGACGCTCTATCCATTGCTTTCTTAAATCCTTGAGGTCCTTTTGAATGGTGATGACTGAATATAATTGTGCAGCCAGTTTCTTTACTAATCATATCAAATAGATTTGTAAATATTCCCATATCAGATGCACTGTTTTCATCTCCAGTAATAACCTTATAAATTGGATCTATAATGATTGCATCATAACCTCTTGAAACTACTCTTCTAATGAGTATTGGAGCGAGTTTATCAAGTGGCCTCGCTATACCTCTTAAGTTCCAAATAGAAATATCATGACTATGTTTTGGTTTAAGTTTCAATGCTTCATAAATATTAGTAAATCGATGAATAAAGCTCGCTCTATCAATTTCTAAATTCACATAGAGAACTTTTGATTTCTTACATTGAAATCCTAACCACTTTGTTCCTTCTGATAATGCAATAGCCAGTTGCATCAATAAGAAACTCTTACCAGATTTTGAAGCACCAGAGATCATCATTTTATGACCTACTCTAACAACACCTTCAATTAGTTCAGATGGTAGTTTCGGAAGATTATTAAGAAAAGTATCTGCACTTATGACTTCTGGTAACCCATCTGAATCTAAATCCTCATCTTTGAACCCGTCATCAACATTGCTTTCCAACCAACCATTTTGATTTAAATCATTTAACTTATTCATTTTGACCTCCTGTAAGTCTATGATTGTATTAAACCTTTACATATCTTAGTCTGCATTTTCTAAAATAGTTCGGGTTTATGAAGAAGAAAATTTCTTCCTCATTGGTTAATGGCATGTTTTTCTAAAATTGCCGGTTTTTTAATAATTTTATGCAAGAAATAGAAAAAGCGACTCAACTCTATTATGAGTTCAATCGCCTCTTTAAAACCACATTTTATTAATCTTTAACTGTTTTTTTATTTTAAAACTATTTTAGTACTTATTCTTTAGACTCTTAAAATCTCTGATTAACTCATATTTTAATGATTGATCTAAGACCTTAAAGTGTTTTTCCCCACATATAATTTTACTCTGTTCGCTTTCTCTTAAATCCCCAATGATATCTGTTCCCTTCGTTTCTGCTACAAAATAAAGTCTATCTTCACCACTTGACTGAATAACTACAATCCAGTCAGGGTTATATGATCCAAAGGGAGTATCAATAATGAACTTTTTCGGTAGTTTGGCAAAAAGAGTTACATCTTCATCTTTTGATGCATCGATTGCAAATTGTTTTTCTATGGTTGAATCAAAAATCACATAATCGTATAGGTTATTCCCATCAGAAATATCGATGATGTTTTTATTTTTATATCCATATAAGTCAGAATCATCAAAAATCTCTTCTTGAACAAAAAACTCATCAGATTGGTAATATTTTAGTCCTGAAGTTAGGTTTGATTTTTTGACCTGATTCAATATAGAAGACACATTTTTGATAAATGCCTCTGGATTTACATAGAACTCTGACAATCTACCTGATTCTTTAATAATTTCTATGATGGTTGAACGTAGTAGTTGGGTTGAATCTTGAAGTCTTCTTATAAAGTCTGGGTAGATTATAGTTTCAAATTCGCTAATATCTGCAACTGTCCCATATCTAGTAGCCCCTTCTTGAAGTACTCCACTACTTGTGATATTCATCTCTGTTCTTTCACGTAGAATTTTTTCAGAAACAATTTTGGGCATAGTCATTAATCTATCGATAGACTCTTTCTTGAATCGTTCAATATCCATTTCAACTGAATATAACGTTTTACGCTTAATTTTATTCCACATTTCTTTAAATGCAGCAGACTGTATTGCTTTTTCTCTAATACTTACTTTAATTTTACTATTTGCATCTTTTATCTCGATTTCACGCGATAATTTTCTGATCTTTGCTATTATTTTGTCTTGGAATACGGCATATTCACTTGGTAATTTAAACGTGTTATTTTGGATATCACTAAAGAAAATATCTTCGATTTTGCCATTTGACTTTAAGTATCCACTATTTTTCAAATATGTATGAATTTTTGCTGAATCTTCTTGTGTGAGAGTAATTTCAATTCCATAAGGTGTCGTAATTTCGATACCGGAAAAACTTATTTTCTCAATAATTCCAAATTTATATCCAGCATCTGATTCCAGCTCTCTTTGAAGTCCACTCGCAAAGTCTTTGTATGATTCATTAGCAATAACACTTAAAATGTTAAATTTAGGTTCGTTAACCCTCTCACCATCTTGATTAACACATATACGTAACCCACGTCCAATTTTTTGACGTTTAGTCATTGTGTCTTGTGTCTCTACTAATGTACAAACCTGAAATACGTTAGGGTTATCCCATCCTTCTTTTAGAGCCGAATGAGAGAAAATGAATCTAAGAGGTTCATCTAAACTTAATAGCTTTTCTTTTTCTTTCATAATTTTGGAATATGTCGATTCATCAGCAAGAGAATCACCTTTTGTATCTTTTGCTCTTCCTTTGTTATCAACTGAAAAATAACCATCATGAATCTTTTCAGGGTCATATGATATAGAATTACCGTAAGTTTCTTTTAGTCGTTTAAAACGACCATTGATGAGCTTATTAAACTCTTCTTCAAACCAAATGGCATATTGTCCTTTTTGTTGTAGCCCATTATCGTCGTAGATTCTATACTTATTAACCTGATCAATGAAAAATAAGCTTAATACTTTAATACCATGTTTGAGATACGTTTCTTCTTTTTTTAAATGTAACTCAATAGTTTCTCTTATTTGAGCTCGTTTTATTGCATCTTGGTTGACTTCACCAACTGCTTCACCTTTATTCACAGTAACGCCATTGACAAAATAGATGTATTCAACATCTTCAAAGGTTCCAATATCATCAAGGATATAATTCATATCTTTATAGTAGTCAACACCACCAGATTTTTCCCATAAATCCTCACCGACTTTTGCAGTTATAGAACCTTTAGAGATGGATCCATCCTTTTTAAGAATATTAATTTCTAGTTTTGCAGAATATCCGTTTTTATCGTTTATAGAAATAAGTTTAACATACGGTTTGGCTGTTGTTTCATCACTCTGTATTGATGATACTTCGATATGCTTTACCAGGTTTTCTTGATATGCATCAACTGGTGTTAAACGGTACATTAGGTTATATAACTCACGATGCGTTGCTGAATATCGTAATGTACATAAAGGATTTAGCGATTTAATAGCATCTTTCGCTTTAGGGGTATTATCTACAGATTGTGGTTCATCAATGATTACAATAGGATTTGTGCTTGCTATTAAATCAATTGGTTTGTTCCAACTTAACTTTTCAGTAGGTCTGTGGATAATATTTGCTTTAGTCTCTTTTTCAGGATCATCAAAACTCTTTCTGAATGCATCAATATTGATAATCATAATTTCGATGTTAGAACTAGTAGCAAATGTCTGTATTTGAGTTAATTTACTCGAATCATAGACGAAATAGTTATAAATCTCGTTATCATATTTGAGTTTAAAATGGTCTTCTGTGATTTGAAAACTCTTATAAACCCCTTCTTTAATGGCAATACTTGGAACAACAATAATAAACTTAGTAAAACCATATTGTTTATGAAGTTCTAATATAGTCTTGGTATATACATATGTTTTACCTGTTCCTGTTTCCATTTCAATGGTAAAGTTTCTACCATTGATATCTGTACTCTTTAAAATACCGTTTTTTTCTTGTATCTTACGAACATTGGCTAGTAGTTCTGCATTATCTAAAAGTAGTTTATTGGCATATCCAAGTTCATAAGTTACGCCAACACCTTCAGTTCGGTACTCCTCTAATTGAGTTAATCCTTTTCCCTTAGAAATATCAATAGTAAAAATAGAATCTTTAAATTTTGAGCCTTCAAATATATTCACTATAGATTCAACAGCATCGGTTTGATATTGCTGATCAATAAATTTTAATTTCATCAATATCCCCCCTAGATGCTTTTAACTTCTTCGACACCAAGTTTTTCTAATGTATAAGTTGCATTAATCTTGTCATTATCGTTTCTAAACCCAGATTCTTTGAATATCACATTGCGTGGCTTTAATTTACCAATCTCTTTAACATCTTCTAGTGAGATATCGTTATCAAGACAAACAATTAAATAACCCTTAGCAATGCTATACATTGTTTTACCATTGACTTGAATCTCTTCAACAGGCTTATCAAAAACACCATATTTAAGCATGATTTCGTATAAGACATCAAGACTTGTTCTATCCTCTTTGATGACTTCAGTTTGTGAGAATATAGTATTTTCATCAAATTTGATAGTCCCATCCCAAGGAATGATATTAGTAGATTCAAGTTTGAACACTTTAAATCCATTATCGAAAGTTTCTGGATCAATGATATTGTCATCCAGTAGACCAGCTTTATTTTTCTTATCAATTAAATCTTGTTTGATTTGCTCACCAGCTCTACGAATGCGTTCTTTTCCAATTTCACATATGTTCTTGTATCCTGCTTTATAAGCTTCTGAAGACTCATCTGTTAATTCTGGCAATTGGACCATGATAAATTTTCTATTTCCACCATCTTCAGCGTTTAGTTGCATTACAGCATGGGCTGTAGTTGCAGATCCTGAAAAGAAATCTAGTATTAGTGAATCATCATCAAAATTGCATATGGATATTAAGTACTTAATCAATCCTACAGGTTTTGCAAAACTAAATGGTATTTTCAGTTTTGATAATTCTAATGCACTTACTCTATTTTCAAAATTACCAATATAATTCCCTGGTATGCTTCCTTCTTTATCATCTAGCCAGAGTTTATTGTATAGATTATATTTCGATTGTTTCCTATTTTCATCTATTAGGGGAGATGAACTAGTTTCTTTAAATGATATGTTGCCTAATTCAAGTTCTTTATTAAATGTATCAACTGTCCATTTCCAAACACCGTCTCCATCTACTGGAGTAATTTTCTCTCCATGAAGAATTGTATCAGGAAAAGTGCTGCCAGAAGGAATTACGAAACTTCCATCTGGACATTTAATCCAGTATCTTTGATTCGGACGTACGTCTAACCCAGAAACAAAAATTCTTTCCTCAGCATAGGTCCGTCCTAAGTTAATACCATGTTTTTCAACCTTGTTGTAATACGATTTAAGTAGCTTATCTGAAATTGGGGCAATAAACTTATTAATCATTTGAATATTTTTTGAATAAGTCAAAATATAATCCATATTT
>JAQUZN010000094.1 GCA_028691315.1 Candidatus Izemoplasmatales bacterium
ATTATTATACTCACTCCATTATCGTAAGTGTTTTTAACAACACCTAGTTCCAGAACTTCACGATTAATCCAAGTGGCATTAATTACACTGGAAAGGGCATTATTCACTCGAGAATAAATGGAGTTAATCATTTCGCTATAAAGGACATACTCAGTTGAATAGTATTCACTTGAATTCGTGTCCGATAATACAAATGCTGGTTGTTGTGTTAGGACAAAAGACGGATATACATTGTAATCAATCATCCGTAAAACATCGCTATCTGTATAAAATGAGAAATTAGAATAAACTGCATAAAGTTCCATTGTCCCTTGTAGTAATATTTGTAAGAATGGAACAGTATCAGTTTCAATCAAATATTGAGTTGAATATACATTCATCTGTAAGTAACGATCAGTGTAGGGAAATAAATACATATTAGGTTTAGTTAAATTCACCATCACATCTTCAGTAAGTGATGAAAAAGCTTCTTGATATAATAAAATAGCATCAAGTCTTGATGTAGTATCACCAGTGTAATCTGTTATTAATTTAGCAGAAATGCCATCAACTGTTATGCTTCTAACGCCCATACCAATAAAAGTATCAGATTGATTGTTTAACCATTCAACGCTCTTTAATGGTCTAGCATAATAGAACATATAGATAGGGTCTTCATATGTCATTAGTCTTGCATACCATCCAGCTGGATGTTTAGATGCATTTCGATACAATGACACTTGTTGCTCATTAATCGAGTAATAATCTTGATAGAAAGAGATGTCGATTCCTTGATTTAAGAACGTTTCAATTAAATTTTTATATGCGGTTTTACTACCGACGGCTGATGAAAAAGTTGCTTTAGTCGGATCACCAATGGTGACTCCATTCTTCTGCCAACCAATTAAACCAGATGAAATATTCGTAATTCCCATTTCAATAATTTGATTTAAAATACTTTCAACATTGCTTGCTGTCGTAGCTACTTGAGTTTGATATCCCACGATTGAATTTTCAGAGTCCGCCATTAAGAAATCTAGACGAATTCCAATATCGGTTTGATCTGATGAAAAATCACTTAGAATATTTTCTGACTTTAAAAAATCTTTATACTTAAGTGCCATACCGACATAGTTTGCTGGATATGAATCTGAGGTCCCATCGCCAGCTAAGAAATCATAATTCATCACTATATCAAAAACATTCATTGTTTCAGATATTGAACTTACTGGATTATCACCATCTAAAGTATATAGTTTTTCATATAAATAGTGATAATTAAATTTTGCATGGGTGTAATTGTAGTGATATACATTTTCTTCTGGAGTGGAAATTATATACATGTAAGGATCACCAGATGATGCATACGCTACATAAGCAGCTTGGTTATTTCCGTGAGCAATACCATAAACCGGAATGGATGCAGTCTTAAATGGAACATAGTCTCCCGTCCAAGATCGATAGGATTGAATGGACTGTGAAGGATCTTGACCATAAACATAAGCTTGATATTTTGATAAAGATACAGAGTTGTTCAAAAAACGAATTAATGCACCAGAACCATCAGGCACAAATGAATATCCATCTACCATGTCTGCTTGTACTTCTGTGTAATCATAATCACCTAAATCGTTAAGTGTTTTTTCTGTTGTCGAAAATTCATAGTTAATTCCCCCAACAGCGCCTAAGTAAGTTGCAAGCCCAATGGAAGATAGGTAAGGTAGTGCAGTTCCACTTAAATCTTCGTTATTCACGACTAATTGGAACCCTTCTTCACTTAAATTTAAATAAGCAACTATTTGTAAGTCTAAATCTTTGTCTACACCAAGGCCTGTCGAACTGATAGTAAATCTCCATGTGTTGTTATTGTTATTCACTTTTTGTAAAGTTGACGATACTTTATAAAGTGTTGACTTTAAATAGGAACTATATACAGTATTTATTTGATAAACTGAATCGCTAGCTCCTTTAGAAAAATACTCAAAGTAAAGTAAGGAGTTTGCAAGCAGTGGGCCTGTTGTTGTTCCAGTAATTTGATCGACTGTAACTGCACACCCTTGTTCAAACTCATCATAAGTAATGACATCATTGTTGTAATCTCTCTTTAAATCTTTGCAAGTTGAACTTTGAGCTGTCCTTGAACTATTTGTGTCCACATCAAGTCCTGATTTCCACGTATATCCATTTCGCTTATCATAAACAACCAAAACATCTCTTTGTTCTTGCCAGTAAAACGTGAAATTATCATTTTCAGACAATTTTGCGTATCCTAACGCATCATAATCTGCTGAAGGAATATCCGTAATAGTGGCTGGATTTTCCTGAGTATCTCTACCAGTTGAAACATAACTTGCCTGTGCGATAAGTGGTGTAATCGTTAAAAACAATAAGAATACAAGAATAATTTTCTTAACCGATAACATTTCTAATCGCCTCCTTTATGAATTCTATTCCGAATGAGAATACTTGTTTGATGGTCATTTGAATAAATGATAAAACAAGCAAGATAATAATCACAAATAATAATGTTAATAAAATACTCTTGATTGTTTGCCCAAAGGTATAGTTTTGAATTTCGGATATAGATAAGAATACCAAAACAACAGTATAGCTTGTGCCAATCACGAAAATAGTGTTAATTAAGAATACTTCATTAGTTGTCGCAACGTATGAAAATAAGGTTGTCCCAATACATGCAAGAATGAATGGATACATCGAATAAGCAAATCCTAAAAAGATTTCTCCAAATGTTCCTTCTCCGTCTTGGATAGATGTAACAAGATAACTACATATGATAAACAAACCAATTAATACGATAAATCCTAAGATAATTGAACTTAAATCGAGATCCTTTAAACTGACAGTTTGAAAGATAAATCCTTTTCCAGCGACATATAACAAGTAACTAAAGAAAGTGATGACCATTATCAGACCTGCACCTAAGTAAGAGCCGTGCCTTCCTCTTCTTAAATAATAAAAAGAATCGGAAGGTTTAGCTGAAATGTTTTTCATATACATCACATCACTTAGTAATTTCACATTCCCAATCTTATGAATAGTAGCTGATACAGGGGCTAAGAAATGCGATTTTTTATTCACTAGTTTAAGGGTTATATATGTAATGCCAAACACAATAGCTAAAACAACTATATACAACAAGTTTTCCTGAAGCCACATATTTCTAATTTCCCAAAAAGTTGTACTATATAGTTCTCTGTTTCCAGCAATTTTGAAATGTTCTAAGGCTAGTTGTAACATATCTTTATCAACTGTCTCATCATTGGATAATGCAACACGCAAATAGTTTTTTGCAATTCCGTTATGAGCAAGGATAGACAACTGATTTAAACTTAGAACTTCATTCCAAAGATTAATTGCGTTCTCATAATCAGTGTTATTATAACTAGTTATAGCCTCGTAAATAGTATTCGCATAATCAGTAGGAATAAAAGATTGTAAATAACTATTTCCAGAATCGACAGTCCAAATTTGTCCGTTGTGGTCTACAGCAATTCCGGATAATGTCTTAAAAAATCCTGCAACAGAAATATCATTAATTGTACCAAATGTATAGATAAATTCACCATCATTTGAATAGATGTCAATATAACCAACTTGAGATGAAGCATAAATTATTCCAAGATCATCAACAAAAATATCAGATAATAGCGAACTTGCGACAAACATATCTGAAATCATATTGGTTCCTTGAGTATTATGTTTTTTAATATTTTCAACTTTTTTTCCAGATGAGCTTGAATAAACTCCTCCGTTTTTGTCAATGAAGACACTTGTAAAAACTGGAGGAGTTAAGTTAATCCCTAAGTTTTCAAGTTGTTCATCGGTATAAACGATTTGTTGGATTTGTTCTCTTAATGAAAGTGACACTTTATTCGAAGAGAAAAACCCTAAAAAATCACCCGTATTTGATAATTGAATAATTCCATCCGATGTTCCTTTGGAAATGATATACATAATCCCTGCTTTATCAACAGCAATCCTCTCGGGTTGGAATTCCAAAGACTCATACATAATCGAATTTGGTTTTCCAAATTGCTCTAATAGATTGCCTTGATTATCGAAATGGAAGACTTTTCCAGCGATTGCATCAGCAATGTATATATCACCTAAACTAACATATGTAGAAGCCTCTAAAACAACGTATACTCCTGTTGGATACTGTAATAAAGGATTATCAATGGTTAATACTATTGACTTAGATATAGGGTTATAAACAATTACTCTTTTGTTGCCAGAATCGGCAATAACCAAATTATTATCTTCATCAATTGCAATATCAGAAGGAACATTAAGTCCTAATGAAGTAATAGTTTGACCAGGCAAATAAGCATCTTGAGTTTGAACAAAATGCTTGTTATCATCTAAGGCATATGTATATGTCGTGGAAGATGACGCAGTTACATTCACTAAAACTGGGGCAAACGAGAGTGAAAAAGCAAAAAGTACAACCAGTAAAATCGAACGTTTTAGAATTGATTTCATTAGCCCACCCCCTACTTAATTCCGGATTGTGCCATGGTATCCATGACATTACCTTGCATGATGATGAAAATAAGAAGATTTGGAATAAACATTACAAGTCCAGCAGCTGCAGAAATTCCGACACCAGCAGGTCCTGAAGTAGATGAAGTTAACGTTGTCATGTAAAACGCAAATGTCTTTTTCGTTTCATCGATTACATAAATATTGGATGATTCAGTTGAATTCCATATCATTTGGAAAGATAAAATTGCTACTGTAGCCAAAGCCGGTTTTACTAATGGACCAATGATTTTAGTAATAATATGCCAATCATTAGCGCCATCAATTTTAGCTGCTTCAATCAATTCATCTGGGACTTGGTCAATAAATTGCTTAACTAGAAACAGTCCAACTGGCATCGCTAGATAAGGAATAATATGGGCCGCAAAAGTGTTTGTGAGCCCGAGTGACGAAACAACCAAATAACGAGGAATCGCTACTGCTGTTGCCACGAACATTAATGCTGTTTGATTAATTTGGAATAATGTTTTTTTGGATTTAAAACGTTTTTTCGATAATGCATAACCTGTTGATAATGTGATAATCAGTGTTATCGCAATTGTAAGCCCAGTTATGATAACTGAATTAAAAAGGTATCTCGTCATCGGAACGCCGGTTTCAGATGCAGTTCTAAATAATCTAGCGAAGTTGTCTAATGTTGGGTTGGATACATAAAATCTTGGCGGGAATAAGAATAATTCGCTCAAAGGTTTAAATGCTTGCAATACAACATACAAAACAGGCATTAGCATGAAAAGACCAATTGGTAATAAAATAAGATAGAATTTTAGCTGCGATTTATGGAATCGCTTGGGATTAATTTGTGTACCTAAGAAGCTTGCCATATTATCTCACCTAATCCCTTTCCCCGAATAATCGGTATGCTACTTTTGAAAACAATAATATAATCAAAAGCAGAATCACTGAAAGTGCAGCTGCATATCCCATTTCATACCGAATAAAACCATAATCATCGATATGGTTTACAATAAGTTGCCCAGCGTATTGAGGAGTTGGATTGGATCCCGCTAAAGCAACACCGATTCCACCTGCATTAAATGCGCCAACAATTGCCATAACAGCACCGAACAACATTTGTGGTTTCATTGAAGGAATCGTAATATAGAAAATTTCTTGGAGACGATTTTTGATACCGTCGATATAAGCTGCTTCATACATTTCTTTATTGACATTTAGGATACCAGCAAGCATTGATAAGAACCCAATACCCATTGATGACCACAATGTAACAAAGATCATAATGTTCATTAAATAGTTACCAGACTGTAAGAAGTCGAGCGGAGTTGAAATAAGTCCAGAGCTTAATAAAAATGCATTTATATAACCAGATTTATCGCCACTAAAGAGTGTTCTAAAAATAACACCGATGAAAACTCCTCCTAGCATTGAAGGCGTATATAAAGCAAGCGCTAAAATTTTGCGTGGAGTAGCTTGAATTTGAGAAAGCATCCAAGCCATAATGAAAGATAGTAGATACCCACCAGGTCCAGTGATAATAGCGTATTTTAGCGTGTTCGGCAATACATATCTCAAGAAAACTTCATCTTGAGTTAAAATCATAACATAATTATATAATCCCCATAAGTCAGCGATTTTAGGCATCTCAATAACATTAAAGTATGTGAACGACAGTGCAATCGCAACAATAACAGGAATGACAATAAATAAAGAAAACAATAAAATATAAGGTCCTAATAGCAAAGTGGTAGAAAATTTTTCTGAACTTACTTTTTCTGAAATATATTTTTTGGATTTAAGGAAAGAACTTTTACTAAAAAACCGATTATTTGAGTTCGCGGCCATTTTAGTTCACCCCTTCCTTGTTTTTTACAATCTGTTCTAAAACCCAGGCAGTGTCACGAATTGTGTATGGGACTAAAATGTTACCGTTTGAATCAATATAGCCAAATTCAACCATTTTCTTGGTGATTTCACGATTGATAGTCAATACTTGAT
>JAQUZN010000095.1 GCA_028691315.1 Candidatus Izemoplasmatales bacterium
GGATACATTAATTCTGGTTCGTCGTCATCCATTGTCAATAACATGATTTATGGTTATGGATACATGAATTCTGGTTCGTCGTCATCGATTGTCAATAACATGATTGATGGTGATGGATACATGAATTCTGGTTCGTCGTCATCGATTGTTAATAACATGATTGATGGTGATGGATACATAAATTCTGGTTCGTCGTCATCGATTGTTAATAACATGATTGATGGTGATGGATACATAAATTCTGGTTCGTCGTCGTCTATTGCATATACAACTGCTATTGAAGAAAATAATAAAGATGCAAATACTACCAATAATAAAGATTTTACAAATAAGTTTTTCATAAAATTGCCCCCTGAATGTTTTTTTTGTCTTCCATGTAATTCATTTTTGGTGATACATGACTAAAAACTGTGTGTTCTATGATTAATTACCATATTAACACACCATTCGAGGTTTGTAAATATTCTTATTTGATAATATTTTACATTATTATTATAGCATATCATTTTAATTTGTCGATAGAATATTCTTTTTTTAGAACATTTATCTTTTTCGGAGGTATTTTTATAATGTATACGCTTATATTTATATTTATTAAAAATGGTTCCCAATTTTTTGGGAACCATTTAATTTTATTTAGATTTTTGTAATCTTTTTTTCAATTTTATAATTCCTTATATATATAAGGGCATATATAGACACAATTGTAAAATTCAGTATGTATGCAATTATAACATAGTTTATATTTCCATTTAGAATTTTATATGTGATTCCAAATGCATACCCAGTTAATATTAGTGTAACAGAATAAATGCTAATTCCCTTAGTGGTTCTTCCATTGTATGCTTTAACACATGCGATTGGCCATGAGAACCCAAAACAAATCATCATACCAACTTCAAACAATTGCGAAATCATTCATTTAGTCCTCTTTTTTCAATAATTTTCATTTTATATAATTCTTCAGTTGCGAAATGTAATTTCGTCACAACGTTTTCCTTATTAATAGGGTAGATATAATAAGTATCATTTAAAGTAGACAAATCAATACAGTCATGACCTTTACCCAAGTAATCATATTCAATATGTAACGAATATAATGAAAGAGGGTCTTTTTCTAATTTAAAGTCTTCTCCATCAAAATTTGCTGACAAATGAAATCCAGTCATATCATGAATTAATTTTCCTTTTCCTAAACGAATATATCCATCTGAGTTTGGAAGCGAATCAATAAACACATCATCTTCAAAATAATAGTTACCTTTAACAAGCTGTTTTTTAACTTCGTCTCTTTCAAATTCATACCAATCAGGAATATGTGAAAACTCCGTTTTTCCTTCTGTTGCGTTTAAAACACCAAACGAACTCATTTCATAAGTTTTATGACAATGATTACATTCTAGCTTTGATCCTGAAGAAGACATTTCAAACTCTGTATGACAATTAGGACAAAGATATAAAACTTTATGTAGACCTTTTGCTCTGTCGATAAAATCAATAGATTGGTTAGTTTCAAGTTGATATTTGTACTCATCGTATTGAAAGGCTTTGTGGATTCTTTCGTTAATTTCCTTACTAGATAAGTTAAAAATTTCCTCATTGTTCACAATTTGAGTCATATCAGCAGACAATTTAACTTTTCTTTTCGCTAGATTCCATACTGGCTGTGACAAATAATCTCCATGCATATTTAACACAACAACTGGAACCTTCATTAATTTGCATAGTTTTCCAAGTGAATCAGGAAGAATAGCGGTAGTTCCAACAAGAGTGTATCTTGCTTCGGGATAAATTGCGCATATTTGCTTATTCACGTGAAGTGCATAATCTAAATGACGAACAAGTAAAGTATCATTCGTAAACTTCCGCTTGCATATGCATCCAACGTTTCTTAACAACCCTTCACGTTTGATAAAACCATCAATCGCTACAACATAATTTGCAGGATGAGGAAAAATCGCGGCTGTTGTAACAGAAAAATCAATGAATGCGTGATGAGTACATAGTAAAATATAAGGCGGTTTTAATCCCTTCATATCTATTTTATTGATTTTAAGTTTATGTGTCCAGACTGTAGGAAAAGAAATAACCCAAGTAAGTGGTCTTAAGTACCAAGCTTGTTTTCTTGGCTTTAATTTCATATCAAATCGTTTTGCTAAAGTGTCTTTCATTCAATGCTCCTTCATAAAACATTTTCTATATATATAACTTTGAAATTAAAATCTTATTCATTATATCATATTCTATTTTGAAGAACCTCTTTGATATAAAAAATCATTGCTAATTTCACCAAGAAAGTATATTTTCTAGTCTATTGAAGCAGAATTTTGAATTTCGTCATCACTTAAAATCTTTGGAGTGAAGATAACAAAGAAAATCAAACCAAGTATAATTAAAATCAAATTAACTAAGTAAAGTAATTGATATCCGTGGCTCTCAATAAAAGTTCCTGACAAAAAATTACCGATTCCAATAAAAACCGAGAACGCTAAAGTTAAAATCAATATAGCTGTTGTAACGTTTTCGACTTTCACAATTTTAATGATGTATTTAATGTTTGTATAAATTATTGTACCCCAAGAAAGACCTCTAAACATCGTAAAAAGAATCATAACTGGCAAAGGTAAATTTAATGCATATGTTGAAAAGCGGATTATGAAAAGTATTGAGGCAAAGATAATTAAGTTACGCTCCTTGAATAGAGTTCCCTTAGTCATCAAATATCGCAAAGTTAAAACTTCCATGAAAACAAAAGCCGAATATAATAGCCCATATCCTGACAAAGTGAATGCACTCTCTTTCATCAAGAAAACGCCAAAAAATGAGTCGCCAATTCTAACTGCTCCAATAACAATTGTATAAAATATCAGGTACTTAAAAAACTCTTTATTTTTTAGTAAAGCTTTAAAATCACGTTGTTTTTTTTCGATTGGCGGCAATTCTCTTTCGATTGGTTTAATCCAAAAAGCAATTAACGTTGTACCAATAAAAAAGACTCCTGCGATAATAAATGGAATATCATATCCGATATATTGAATTACAAATCCCGCAATTGCAGAAGCAATTACATAAGCAATCGATGCGTAAATACGGATAGATGAATATTCTATCTTTTTTATGTTTGTAAAAGTTGAAGTGTACCCATCTTGAATATAGATAAAGGGAGAACAAAAAAATGCAATTAGACCAACAATCAATGCGTAGAGTTCAAAACCAGTAACTTGAGTCAATGCAATGATTAATACTCCCTCTAAGAGTGTCATGATTTTTAATATAAGCCTGCTAACTTTCATATCTTTAACAATAAGATTCCAAAATGGGTTAACGAGGATAGTTGTTATGGGTGTAATAGCAAGGATAATCCCTAAGTTCTGCTCACTTATGCCTTTTGAAATAAAGTACATCGACATAAAAGGATAAAAGAATGCGTCTCCAAAATAACGCAAAAAATAGAAAATTTTAAACTTCATAGTCTCATTGAACAAACCCATCACCTCACATTCAATAACAAAAGATAATTATACAGTTAAAAGAAGAGAAAATCAACTAAATGTCACTGATATTATACAATAATAAATTTTAGTGATTTATGAAACGAAAATTGATTAAAATAGCAATTAAGCAAGAAAAAAATAATCAAACTAAATTCATATATCTAACACCAAAAATGTACTAATAATAGTTAATAATCTTTTATAAAAACTTAACCTACTCAGTGAATTCAACATAAAAAAAATATATCGCGCGTATATATGTTTTCTTTTATTAAGAAAACATACTATGAAAATAAAAATAAATTTTTTCATAAAAAATATTTTTTTATAACTAGTGTTGCTTGATATCGCTTGATGTCGCAATTATTCATTGTTTAACAAAAAATCGGTTCATTAATAAAAATTGAAAGACTATTGACAAATAGATTTCAAGCCTATATTATCAATACTAAATCGACATGATTTATCAGAAATATCCAACTTAAGTATAATGTCCTTAATGTATAAATCCTTTTGATTATACGATACATATAACGGCATTACATCTTTTTTTTTGGTATTTATCGTAAAAATATAATAGGGGTGGACAAAAATGTACGTAACAAAAAGAAATGGTTCAAATGAGTTTTTTGATATTCGTAAAATTGCCGTTGCAATGCATAAGGCATATAAAGGTGTTGGATCAAATTTTACAGAAGATGATTGTTTAGAACAAGCAAAGAGAATTACCGGTAGTTATTCCCCTGACGAAGATATCAACATTGAAAGAATTCAAGATGACGTTGAATTATTCTTAATGGAAACGAAACAATATGAAGCCGCTAAAGCTTATATTAAATACCGTGAAAAGAAAAAACAAGAACGTGAACACCCTTGGAAAGATAATGATGAACGACAAGATTTAATTTTACAAAAATATATCCTTCATAATGAATCCAAACAAGATTTTTTAAAAAGAATTTCATTAGGAAAAGCTTCGTTAGAAAAAGTATTTAGAAAAAAAGAAGCTATATTTGGAGGCAGAAATCTCTATGCTATTGGTAGAGAAGGCAATATTACTGGCAGTAATTGCTATGTAACAGAGGACCCAGAAGATAACCTAGAAAGCATCTATAAAGTTGACTACCAAATTGCTAGAACTTATAGCTATGGCGGTGGACAAGGAATGAATCTATCTAAAATTCGTCCTAAAGGTGCGAAAGTAAACAATAGTTCAAACACTACTCCTGGTGTAATGGTTTTTGCGGAAAAATATTCCCATACAACTTTAAATACCCAACAAGATAACAGACGTGGTGCATTAATGTTGGTGATGAATATTGATCATCCTGATATTATCGATTTTATTACAACAAAACTTGATTTAAATAAGATCAATGGTGCGAACATTAGCATCGCTTTAACTGATGATTTTATGCTTGCGGCTAAAAATGATGAATCTTGGGTCATGAAATTTGAAACACCTTATGAACTCATTGAAAAAAGGGTTCCAGCAAGGAAACTATTAGAACTTTTAGGTTATGCTGCTCATACAATGGGTGATCCTGGAGTAATATTTATTGACCATGTAAATGATTATCATCTACTAAGCGAATATCCTGATGTGCATTTCTCCGCAACAAATCCATGTGGCGAACAACCGCTCGTAGCTCATGGATCATGTAATCTTGGAAGTATTAACTTAAATGCTTTCGTTAGAAACCCATTTATGGAGAGCGCTTATTATGACTGGGAACGTTTTGATTTCGTTGTAGCGGAGATGATTTTTGCTTTAGACGACTTATTATCTATCCTTGGTAATCGTCACGCATTAAAAGAGCAAAGAGACCATGTAAAGGAATTTCGTGAGATTGGGCTAGGGGTTATGGGACTTGCAGACCTTGCCTTAAGCATGAGATTGCCATATGGCAGTCCTGAATTTCTTGAATTTTTAGATAAATTAATGCGTAAAATGATTAATTCTGCAGCTTGTGCAAGTGCAAATCGAGCAAAAGATTTAGGTGTTTTTCCAAGATATGACTATGGAAAAATCAGTTCTTCTTCATTTTATAAAGCGGCTATTGATGAATCAACGGATAAATTAATTAGAGAGTATGGACTTCGAAACAGCCGTCTTTTATCGATTGCACCAACTGGATCTATCAGTAACATTATTGGTGTAAGTGGTGGCGTTGAACCGTTCTTTCAAATTAATTATACAAGAAGAATCGTCTCCATGTTTGATGCTGAGAAGACAATTACCATATGGGAAAAGACTCCACTAGCCCTTGCAAAGGCTATGGATGTTGAACCGGAAAACCTCCCAGAATGGGCATTAATCACATCACAAAATATTGATTTTATTAGTCGCGCAAATGTTCAAGCGACAATCCAAAAGTATGTAGATACTGCTATTAGTTCTACTTTTAATATTCCTAATTCTGCTACTGTAGAAGATGTAATGAATATCTTTATTACCGCTTGGGAAAAAGGGTTAAAAGGCGCAACCGTTTTTAGAGACAGATGTGCTAAAATTGGAATTTTAGCAGGAATTAATGACAAAACTGAAGATTTGAATCCTGCTACTCCTCCTCAACTTCATATCGAAGAAAAGTGGACGGATAAAAAAAATAAATCATTCAAAGAATATATAACTCATATCTCTATCCATAGCGCAGGCTATACTCCAGAGAAAATTGAAAGAGAATTGTGCCCTGTTTGTGGTGGCATCTTAGTTAAAAAGCAAGGTTGTATTCAATGTAACAATCCAGAATGCGACTATGAAAAATGCGCAATTTAAATCCATTATTATTAACCTTACCTATTATCCTACTAAACCTATTTCTTCGGAGGCATATTCATGTTAAAGCAAATTATAAAAAGAGATCAGTCGATTGCTCCATTTCGAAAAGAAAAAATTGTCCTAGCCATATTTAAGTCAGCCAGTTCCGTCGGTGGCTCTGATTTTGCCAAATCTGAAGAGCTTACTGCTGAAGTAATAAAAATTGCTGAACTCACCTATCC
>JAQUZN010000096.1 GCA_028691315.1 Candidatus Izemoplasmatales bacterium
TGAAAAAAGGGAAAGCAAGTTATATTGTAAGTACTCCAAACGAGATAATTTCATTATTAAAGAAGGAATAAACGATGATTGTAACCTTAGACACTTTATTTACCAAAGACTTGACTTCAAAAGTCATTATATTTCCTACCGATACTGTTTATGGCATCGGTTGTTTGGTAAATGATATCGAGGCAATACATCGAATCTATCAAATTAAGCAACGTGATTATTCCAAGCCACTTGCAATTTTAGGAGCTTCTTTAGAAGATATATTTCCACTTGTAAAGGATAAAACAGATGTTTTAACTCTAGGTAAAAAATATTGGCCAGGAGCCCTAACTTTGGTAGTAAAAAAATCACAAAAAGTGTGTGACTTATCTACTTCTGGTCAAGATACTGTTGGTATTAGAATCCCGAATCATCAGGTTTCAATGGCGATTTTAGAGCATTTTGGTCCAATGGTTGTGACTAGTCTTAATCTTTCTTCTGAGCCTGCTATTTTAAAGTTTGAAGATGTCTTAAAATATGAGATGTTTGTTGATTATATTATTGATGGCGGTAATCTTTCTAGTCCAGCATCGACAGTATTTGATGTAATAAACCATAAAACACTGCGACAAGGTGACATCATTATTAAAGTGTAAAGGGGGTAGTATTATGAAGAATCATTCTAAGTTTTATAGTATCGAAAAAGAATATGGCATTGATTTGGAGTCTGAAATTTATTTTCCGGAAAATCATCATATTGTTTTTTGTTATGAACGAAAAAAAGAAAACAAAGTCATTACTATCTTAAGTGGTAATCCAGCATCTTTAGGATTCGAGCCTAAATTTGAATACTTATTTGAAGAGATAGCAGAGCACATTGAAACTACAAATGCCATTGCCGAAATTGAAGGAAAAGGATCTTTCTTAGAAGACTTAGTAGCCAAACTCTCAATTGTAAAACAAGATACAAATCTATATATCCCGTTAAAGGGACATGAAACAACTGTATGGATTTTAGTCGGGTTTGATGTAATTACAAAAAATGATTATGAACTAGTTGTTGGACGGATATCTAAAATGTATCCAGCTACTCCTGAAGCGATTATATATTATCAAAAAACGTATCAAGATCCTTTAACAAGGTTATTTACTCGCGAAACGCTCAAAAACCATATTGAACATGCTCAGTTTTATGAGGGTGCATATGGCCTTTATTTTGATATTGATAACTTTAAAAAAATAAATGATTTCTATGGTCATCATGAAGGCGATGTGTTTTTACAACAAATTGCGAATGCTTTAATTGATAACTATGAAAAAGATGTTATTTATTATCGCTTAGGTGGCGACGAGTTTTTTGTTTATGTTATCAATCACACAGAACAAATGGTTGTCAATAGGGCTAAGAATTTAATCCATCTAATTGAAACTTTATCAAAAAAGGGAGAAGCAGTTGGCGTTAGCGTTTCTATTGGAATAGTTCCTATTAAAGAAACGGACAAAGATTATCAAGTTTTGTTAGACGCAGGAGATAAAGCGATGTATCGCTCTAAAAATAGAGGAAAAGGACAGGTTACACTCTTAAAAGACGTTTAATACGTCTTTTTTTGATAATCACTTTTTTGCTTTTTTGATTGTATTCGGAGGGACTTTTTGCTATAATTGATATAGTTACGGTGATGAAATTTAGGAGGTGCTTTATGAAAGTTGCAATTGGTGCAGATCATGCAGGTTTTATTTATAAACAACCAATCATTGACCACTTAAAATTAAGACAATTTGAAGTGGTTGATATGGGCACAAACTCCTTAGAGTCAACGGATTATCCTATATATGCTTTTAAAGTTGGAGAAGCAGTAAGAGACCATTTAGTTGATGTAGGAGTATTAATTTGCGGAACAGGCATTGGAATGTCCATTGCCGCAAATAAAGTAAAGGGTATACGTGCAGCAGCGATTCAATCTGATTTTGCGGCAACTGCGACGAAATCACATAATAATGCTAACATCCTTTGTTTAGGTTCAAGAACGAACTCACTAGATGAAGTCATACATTTTGTCGATTTGTTCTTTGACACCGAAAATGAAAACGGGAAAAGACATTTGAAACGAATTCAAATGATTTCAGAATATGAGGAGAAAAAATAATGGGAAAAGTAGTGGAAATAAAGCATCCTTTAATTGATCACAAGATGGCAATCATTAGAAACAAACTTACTGATACCAAAACATTTCGTGAGAACGTAAACGAAATTGGTTCTTTGGTCACCTATGAAATTACTCGAGATTTATTGACACGACCGATTGAAGTGGAAACTCCAATCGCAAAAACTATTTGTTATACCTTAGCAAAAGAAGTAGTTATTGTTCCAATATTAAGAGCGGGGTTAGGAATGGTTGATGGAATTCATAATGTTATTCCTACTGCTAAAATTGGACATGTTGGTTTATACAGAGACGAAGAAACACTAGAACCCAAGCAATATTATGCAAAATTTCCAGATATTATGGTGGAAGCAACTGTATTAATCGTTGACCCTATGCTCGCTACTGGTGGATCAGCAATCGCTGCAATTAACCTTGTGAAAAATAGAGGCGCAAAAGATATTCGTTTTGTTGGCCTTGTAGGCTGCCCTGAAGGAATTAAGGCTTTGCAAAAAGCACATCCTGATGTGGATATTTATTTGGCTGTTATTGATGACCACTTAAACAAAGTTGGTTATATTGTTCCAGGACTTGGTGATGCAGGAGATAGACTATTCGGAACGAAGTGATATGAATGAATAAAAAAGATATGAAGCAACTATATGTTGTTTTAAATATCGTTACTACTTTTTTTATCGAAACACTTGTTGGAATGGCGATAGGCTATTTTGCTGGTAAATATTTAGATTTATGGCTTTTTAAAGACAAAAGTATATTTGTCTATATTCTTATGATTTTAGGCGTTTTTGGTGCACTTGGGAGTTTAGTCCGAAGAGCCCTAAAACTGTCAGGAGGCGATGTTATTGGAAAAGAAGATGAACGTCATTGAAAAAACCTTTCTTTTCGCATGGCCATATACAATCATTGTAGGACTATTAATCTATCTAATTTGGGGAAACACAGATTATTTACTAAGTTTTGTATTAGGTAGTGCTTCATCTTTGCTGATGAATTCACTGAATTATCGTATAATGAAAGCAGCCTTCAAATTTAATCCTGCATCAATAAAAAGCAAAACGATCTTGATGTATGTGGTTAAATTTGTTTTCTTTGGAATCATCCTATATATTAGCAATACGAACCCAGATTGGAATATTTATTTTACGTTTATAGGGTTACTAACATTTAGGATTATTCTATTACCACTTTCAATCTTTTATGCAAAAAAGAAAGAAGGTGACACACTTGATTGAGTTGAATTACGATAATCTTTTTACTGGTCAACTTTTTTCGAGCCTTATAGTGATTTTGGTTCTTTCCATAGTTTTTATCATTATAGGTAAAAAAGTTGAAAAACTCGATCCGCATGAAACGCCAAAAGGATTTGTATTTTTATGCATTACCATTGTGGAGATTTTTATCAATTTTGTGAAAGAAAACTTGCCAGGAAAAAGACTTCAGGTATTTGGACCGTATTTATTTTCAATTATCGTTTTTTTGGGAATAGGGAATACCATTTCACTGTTTGGACTGGCTCCACCATTTTCAAATTTAGGAATGGCAATGACTTTATCGGTAATGACATTCTTTTTACTTCAATTTGCTGAGTTCAAATTTCAAGGTGTAAAAGCTAAGTTTAGTAATTTGCTTGGCGCTTGGAAACCGTTATTTATTTTACTTTTACCTATGAATATTATTTCTGAGTTTTCAAAGCCTACAACGATGGGACTTCGTTTATTTGTGAATCTGTTCAGTGGAACGATTATCTCTATCATGGTTTACTCTGCGCTTAACTTCTTTTTTGGAGTCATCGCTGGAATTGCCCTTCACGGAGTCTTTGATATTTTCTTCGGACTCATACAAGCATTTGTTTTCTTTATGTTAAGTTTAATTAATATTTCAATGGCTTCTTCTACTGAAGCTAGCTAACAATATAAAAATAATTATTTTCTATAGGAGGAAATATCATGTTAACAACTATTTTTGATTCAGTAATTCGTTTTGCAGCAGAATACAATGCATCTTTCTCTTCAGGTATGGCATACCTAGGCGCTGGAATTGCAATGATTGCTGGTCTTGGACCTGGTATCGGACAAGGTTTTGCATCTGGTAAAGCAGCTGAAGCGGTAGGTAGACAACCTGAAGCATCTGGTAAAATTTTAGTAACTACAATAGTTACCCAAGCCGTCGCGGAAACAACTGGTTTATATGCTCTTGTTGTTGCGATTATGTTAATGGGTAAATAAATTTAACGATTTGTTACCAGGAAGGAGGTTTTGGAAATGTTAGCAATTGATGTTAATGCTCTTTCCGATGCCGTCAAAGAGGCACTAGGAATCAACCCTATCCAAATGTTGATTCAAATTGCCGCAACCATTGTTTTAGTTATCGTCGTTCGTTACTTTTTTTGGAATAAAATAACTGCTTATTTAGAAAAAAGAAGACAGTTATTTACTGCAGAAATGGATAATGCGAAAAAAATGAATCTTGAAGCATCTATGCTACAAGAACAAGCATTAAAAGAAACTACTGATTTGAAGCTTCGATCAAAAGAATTGATTGCTTTGGCTGCCCAAAAAGGTGAAGAGGAACGATTAGTGATTGTTGCGAAGGCCAAAGCTGATGCGGAACATTTACTTTCACAAAGCAGACAAACGATTGAAGCAGAAAAAGAAAAAGCAAGAGCTTCACTTAAAAATGAAGTGATTGATTTAGCGACTATGATGGCTGAAAAAATTATTAAAAGTGAAATTGATGATTCAAAATATAAAGATATGAGTCTCGATGAATTTGAAAGAAGTGAAGAAGTATGACAGATAGTGCACGTCAATATGCATTAGCTGTTTTTTCGCTTGCACGAGAACAAAACAATTTAGAAATAGTACTTAAAGACTTTTCATCATTCATGGAAAGTTTTGATCAAGAGGTTCGTTTGTTTTTCTTAAATCCCGGATTTAATCGGTTAGAGAAAAAACAAGTTATTTCTAAGATGAAAGTCTCGAAACACTTTCAAAGCTTCTTATTTCTTTTAGTTGATAATGATCGATTTGATATTGTTAAAGATATATACGATGTCTTTTTAGACTTGATTCTTCATTTGAACAAAATGATGAATGTGACAGTGATTTCAAAAACTCCTTTGAGCATTGCTCAAAAAAACCGGGTTGTCCTAAAACTCGAACAAGATTATTCAAGAGTTATCCATTTAGACGAAGTCATTGATGAATCGATTATTGCCGGTTATAAACTTGTTTTTGAGGGCAATTTACTCGATGACACGATAGGACGAAGATTATCCGATTTACAGATAAATTTAAAGAAAAACTGAGGTGAAGCAAATGCCCATAGATCGTTTAGAAATCAGTTCTTTATTAAAAGAACAAATCAAAAATTATGAAGCGAAAGTCAAAACCGAAGAGGTAGGAAGTGTTATTTCTGTTGGTGATGGTATTGCGCTTGTATATGGACTAGATAAAGCCATGAGTGGAGAATTATTAGAATTCCCCAACGATGTGTTTGGAATGGTCCAAAATTTAGAAAAGAACCATGTTGGTGTTATTCTTTTAAATGACTCGTCTTCCATTAAAGAAGGCGATGAAGTGAGAACCACGGGAAAGATTTTAGAAGTGCCAGTCGGAGAAGAACTAATTGGTAGAGTTGTAAATCCATTAGGACAACCTCTAGATGGACTAGGCAAAATATTAACGACTAAATTTCGTCCAATCGAAAGAAAAGCAACTGGAGTTATCGATCGCCAAAGTGTTAGTCAACCTTTACAAACAGGAATTAAAGTACTTGATACCTTAGTTCCAATTGGTAGAGGACAAAGAGAACTCATTATTGGAGACCGTCAAACAGGAAAAACATCCATTGCGATTGATACAATAATCAATCAAAAAGGTGGAGATGTTATTTGTATTTACGTTGCGATTGGTCAAAAAAATTCGACAGTACTTAATATACTTGAAACATTAAAAGAGTTCGGCGCTTTATCTTATTCAATCATTGTTGCTGCATCTGCATCTGATCCAGCACCACTTTTGTTTCTTGCGCCATACGCAGCG
>JAQUZN010000097.1 GCA_028691315.1 Candidatus Izemoplasmatales bacterium
TGTATGTGGGAAGGAATATACTCTCCTAAGTGGACATCAACGCACTATACTTTACTTCAGTTAAAAGTGTTAGGAATCAATCCTTCAATAAAACCATATCAAGATGGATGTTTAAATTTAATATCATCTATGTGGCAAAACAAAGGCAAGATTAGACCATATAGACATCAAGATATGTGTGTTGTTGCAATGATGCTTGATCTTGCAGCGTACGGACATTTAACTTTAGATTCAATAAATGAAATGGTTGATTATATTTTAGAACATCAATATACTGATGGTGGATGGAATTGCGCTTGGGAAAGAGGCGACTTACATAGCTCCTTACATACGACATTATCGGTATTAGAAGCATTTAGGGATTATTATTTAGAAGGATATCAATATCGTATTAAAGAAGTTTTAAATGCGATTCCAAAGGCTGAAGAATTTATCCTTAAAAAAAGGTTATATTTTAGTGAAAGAACTGGGGAAATAATCCGGTACGATTTTACTCTATTTCATTATCCAGTAGGTTGGCACTATGATGTACTAAGGGCACTTGAATATTTTGCATCTGTCAATCACCCTTATGACCCACGAATGGAAGATGCACTTCAACTTGTTATTGCTAGACAAAAAAAGGATAATACTTGGTCTATGTGTTCACCATATCCAGGTAAATATTATTTTCGTTATGGAAAGACAGGTTCTCCAAGTCGTGAAATTACACAAAGAGTACTAAAAGTATTGCAAGCTTATAACCCAAAGTTATTTCATCAAATATATTAATTGGTGAGCGTATATATAAAATACGCTCTTACTTTTGTAAAATTTTTAAAGAATTATTTGTTCATAAAACACGCGCTTTATGATATACTACTAATTGTGTGAAAAAGAGGTTAGAGGTCAATTTATGAATGTAATTTTATCTAGTATCGCTGCAGTATTAACGACAATTTCATTTTTTCCTCAAGCAGTTAAGGCGATGAAAGGAAATACAAAGAGTATTTCTCTTGGAATGTATGTAATTTTTGTCATTGGTATTATTTGTTGGACTATTTATGGAATATCATCTAAAAACTATGCGATTACTGTGGCAAATTCCTTTGGATTTATCTTAGCTTCGATTATTCTTTATAACAAAGTAAAAAATGTTGTAAAGGGGGTCGACTAATATGTGGGTTATCGTTAGTTATATTGCCGCCTTTTTAACAACCATTTCGTTTTTACCTCAAGCGATAAAAACGATTAAAACAAAAGACACCAAAGATTTATCATTAATCACTTACATTATGTTCGTTATTGGGACATCTATTTGGACTCTTTATGGCTTTTTAGATAATGAGTACGCTGTTTTCTTTGCCAATATTGTCACAACATTTTTTGCGAGTATTATTTTGTTTTACAAGGCAAAAGATGTAATAAATGAACGAAGAAATAATAAAAAATAAAACGACCTTTTTAAAAAGAGGTCGTTTTTTTTAATACTTATCTTGAACGATTCTTAAAAATGACGCACCATAATGATCTAACTTGATTAGATAGTGTTTTTCGTTACAAATAAAGCCGAAATCTCTTCTTAATGTAATCGTCGCATTCGTTACCAAACTTACAGGAAAGCTATCAGTGTAAGCGCCTGTAATATGAATCTGTTGATTAGAATACTCAAGTTCAATAAGTCCAATTGGAACTTGTTCATCATTTTCCATTGTTAAAAATGACATAAACCCAGTACTCTTTATAACTGAGTCACGTAATTTAGCGGTAAAATTCTTTTGAAATTTGTCCCAATCAATTAAGTTATCAAACATAAAGTCGTGAATAAACCCAAAAGAATCTATAAATCCTTCCTTTTGACAACTAGAGCATTTTATCATATTCCCAGAAGACGTAATGGTATTGATAGCTTCACAATGAGGGCATACGTATACTGCATTTTCAATACCTTCTGCTAACTTCTTACCTGGATGAGGAACCATTACTTGACGCTGATATTCATAGTCATTATTATATAATGCCTTGACGACGATATTATTTACCTCTTCTAGGGATAATTTAATTAAACGTTCTTTTGGAATTTCAAGTTTATATTCAAGTACTACCTGACGGTGTTTTCTTTTTCCTGTAGCCCATCGAGGCTTGGATAAATAACCGCCTTTGACATTACAAGTAATAACATCAAGTTTTAGTTTCTTAATTAGTTTCATTGTTGATTCTTCAATATAATTTGTTTCGCCGTAAAAAGTGTTATCTCCTTCAGGAAAAATCAGGATAGGATATCCCCTTTTTACTGCACCAAAAATATTAATAATCGCTGAAGCATCACTTCGGCCCTTTGATTTTGGGATTACATGAGCAACTTGTGAAACAAGAAATTTTGAAGGCTGTTTTGTAAAAAGTGTTTGAGATGCGATAATAAAAGGAACAGGTCTTAATCGAAGTGGAACATGAATCACATCAAATAAAAACGTGTGGTTCGCAAGCATCACGTAGGGTTCTTTTCGTCTAAAATTAAATGCAGGATCCTTTTTTACAATTCTTTTTGAATCCATCCACATCCAAATGTAGACGATTGGTTTAATTAAAGTTAGTAAAATATCTTGTTGTATATCGAGTCTTGTTTTTTTCATATATTACCCTATAACCTTCTAGTAAATAATATTCTATCATGTAATTATAACATTATTCATAAAATTAAGGAATATCTGTCTTTATAGATAATATTTTAAATTTTAAAAAATGTACTTGTATTGTATAATAGATAATATAAACTCAAAAAAGGAAAAATCAAAATGACAATCAAAGAAGCAATCTATGTAAGACAATCTTGCAGAAATTTCAACGAAAATCAAATTGAAACAGAAAAATCTGAAATTCTAAATACCGCAATTGAAAAAATAAACAAAGAATCAGGACTACGTGTTCAGCTTATTCAAAATGATAAGTTAGCTTTCTCAAAGTTTTTAAAGAGTTATGGTCTTTTTAAAGGTGTCTCAAATTTCATTGCATTAGTTGGAAAAAGAAACGATAAAAATCTTGACGAACTGGTAGGGTATTATGGTCAAAAACTTGTTCTTTTAGCGACAACGCTAGAGTTAGGAACATGTTTTGTAGGTGGAACATATGATAAATCATATACACTAAAATACTGTAAAGAAGATGAAATAATTGTACTCGTTATCGCCATCGGTAACAGAGCAGAAAAAGAAACAAACTTTCAAAACATGATTCGACAGATATCATATAGAAAAAACAAACCTTATACTTCATTTATTGAATCAAATTCCTTCATAGAAGACTGGATTGTTTCAGGCGTAAAGGCAGTTTCAATGGGACCTACTGCCGTAAATAGACAAGGAATTAGCCTTGCATACAAAGATAGCGAACTTACAATTCATATTAATAAAAAAGGATCATTGGATCACGTAGACCTAGGAATAGCCAAAGCAAACTTTGAAATTGAAGTTGAAAAAGGCGCATTTGAACTTGGCGATGGCGCAAGATTCAATAATTTTATCAAGTGAAATTGAATATTTTTTTTGATTATGATATAATTTTTTATTAATTAAGGTAGGTGAATATTGTGACTAGATGTACAATGTGCGGACGTTCGGTAGAAGAGACGTATCAGTTTTGTCCATATTGTGGAGAAAACATGGATTCTCATTCATCTAAACAAAATGTTGGAATGAAAGATAGTTATAAGCAGAATCGTTCGAACGTAACACTCCTTGTTATTTTCTTATTAGTAGCGTTCTTTCCCTTAGGGATTTTGTTAATGTGGCTAGAACAGATATTTACATTGAAAACTCGACTTGTCATTACATTTGCTTTCCTTGTGACAATTTTAATAGGATTTGCAATGATCATTTTTTGGACAACGATGCCAGGTTATATGTATTAAAAAAAGCGCTTTTTTTTAAAGTGCTTTTCTTTTTATTATTAGGGTTATTTTTTCTTGTTAGTATTGATTCCAAATGGAATGTAAAGTGGACAAACTCCAAGAAAAGCTGTTCCAAATGCGATAACTGCACCTATCACAAACCAAGGAGATACGACAAACGATAATACGACGAAGCCAACTCCAAGTACAAGACGTACAATTTTATCAACGGATCCAACATTCTTTTTCATATATAATCACCTCTAATTTAATTATACGCTTGTTTCATTGTGATAAGTAGTAGTTTGCTCAAAGAGATTCATTTGACGGACGTATTCTAAAATATCAAACTTGCGTGTTAGTCCAGAACTATTCATATACCTTATTTTTCCAAAAATATTTCTTTCTGCCCAAGCACGGTCGTGTTTTCCAAAACACCATGCAATGCCTGTATATGAGAGTGCGTCTCTACCATCAATAAAGAAAGTATTATTTAAATCCTTGATTATTTCATAGGCTTCTTTGTAGGAAGTGCTCCATTCAATGATTTTTTTTGCCCAGTACATCCGCATATAGTTATGCATATAACCCGTATAAACCATTTCTTTCATTGCACTGTTAAAGTAAATGTCGTGGGTTTTAAAATGAATATAGTCATTTTTAGAATAAGTGTATTCTTTTATATCGTTTTGGTGATTTATCATCGTCAGATATGCCCAAGGAGTAGTTATGGATTCAAATTCATCGTAGTTTGGGTTATAAAAGACGAAGTTATGTGCGAGTTCTCTTCTTACGAACAATTGTTCGATAAAAGCATCTTTAATTTTTTCGCTTACAGATGAATTTTTAACTAGATGATAGATTTCTAAACTTGAAATTTGGCCAAAATGAAGATACATTGACATTTTTGATGTCAGGTCTTTGGAAGGATCATTACTCTGTTCGTAATGAATAAGCTTTGAGCTAATAAAAGCAGTAATCCATTTTTTAGCTTCAGTGTAACCTCCATGATAATAAAAAGATGCAGGGATGGACTTGTTTATATTAATTGGTTTGAGTAATTCTTCAACAGAATCATAATGCCTTTTTTGAAAAATCATGGTTTTATTTTGAATAGTTGGAATTAACAAAGTAGAAGAAAACCTTGGTAGAAAATCATATAACTTTCTACGAATTGTATATGCCCCATATTCTTCTTTATCAGAGACTAGAACAACTGGGATGATACTATCAGACTCAACACTATATAAATCAATTTGTGGGTGATTTAAAAGGATTTCCTGATAAATATTTTTGCGCCATTGTCGCTGGATTTTAGTATATCCAATGTCCATAACAACAGTTTTTGCTTTTTCAAGAAAAGGGATGATTCCTTTATCTGGTTCATCGTATATGATTTCAAAGTGGATTCCTTTTAATTCAAATTTATTAGCAAGTTCAATTAACCCTTCTGCCATAAAGGTATAATGACGAAGATTAGCTTCTGGATAATTTCCTGTGAACCCAAAATAGACGATCAGTGGTAAATTATAGTTATTCGCCTCCTCAATTGCAAAAGCTAAAGCGTGATTATACTCATAACGCTGTGCTTGCTGAAGAAAATAAAGGATGTACTCTGCTTTTTTTGATTGTGATGATTTTAGTAGATGCTTGATTCGGTCGCTATCCATATAATTCACCCCTTGATAATTATTGTATCATATTTAAAATGGATACGTACTTTATGGAAAAAGTTTTTTTGCATTTTCGGAAAAAAACTGTTGAAAAAAAACACATTTTCATATACAATATATATTGCTAACGAAAGTTGCAGGTGTAGTTTAATGGTAAAACATCTGCTTGCCATGCAGAATATGGGAGTTCGATTCTCCTCGCTTGCTCCAAATATTAAAGATAAAGACTATTTCCATTGGAAATGGTCTTTTTTTTGACTAACTAATGCTAGATTAATGTAGATGAATACAATTTATCTGAATAAGTATAAATGGCATAAACTATAATTAAAATTTATTATTGAATCTTGACACGCTTAATTCTTGGTGTTACAATCAAATTAACAATGACTGAATTATATCAATAATAAAATATTATTGTTGTATTGTTTATATAGTTAGAATGATATGTAAGTTGAGGTGGAATATGAAATCAGATAAAAGCGGATTTTTATTATTGGTTCTGATTGGAATAGTTGTTATTGTATTTTTAATTGTATTTCCTTTTAAAAAGATTCCGCAAGGGGTTCCAAACGATTACTATGATAGAATTAATTTACTAGATGACAGTGGTGTAAA
>JAQUZN010000098.1 GCA_028691315.1 Candidatus Izemoplasmatales bacterium
CCTATGGATGTTCCTCCATAAAGAATTGTTGAAGGAGAAGTATCATTAATCCATGATTCAAGTATAAATGTATAACTTTCAACATTAAAGTTATTTAGTGTAACGTGTGAATATATATATAATTCATCTACACCATAAGATAGTATTTCATCCTTGTTTTTGTCTGATGGCGGACCAATATAGATTGCTTTTACAAGTTGATGAGTCAATAGCGCAAGTTCTCTTGCTTTACCAATCAGTTCAAAACTAACGGGATGAATAACACCAGCAGTTTGTTCTATAAAGACACCTATACCATTCCAAAGGGATTTATTGATTTGTTTGACTAAGGTTTCTTCTTCAAAGACACAAACACCTAAGGGACCTTTTTTTACACACTGGCCACAGTTTCGACAAGCTGAATTTATTTGTAATATACCATTTACATACTCAAAGCTGTTAAATGGACAGATTTTAATTAAAGTTTCGGCAATTTCTTTTGTGACAAGTTTTTGATTAATGATTAGTTTTTTCATATCATATAACCTTTAATTCTTTTAACTGAAAAAATAGTTTTTCGGAAAGTTCCGATATGGAACCATTTAGAATTACCTTATTTTCGTTTTTGGTTGGCGAAAACATTGCTTCAACTTGGGTTGGAGATCCTTTTAAACCATAATGAGATTCATCTTTGTCCGTAAAATCTTGTAAGGTAAGTACAATAATTTCATCATTCATATGCGCAAGCATTCGTTTATACGATGGTAATCTTGGTGTATAGATATCTTTATCTACAGTAATAAGACATGGAAATGGAATTCTAACAGTTTCGGTTGTATGATCTAGTGCATATTCTACAGTAATGCTATCCTGTAAAACAGATATGATTTTATTCACAAAAGATACATGAGGAATATGAAGCATTTCTGCAATCTCAGGTCCTACCTGAGCGGTATCTCCATCAGTTGTTTGTTTTCCACATATAATTAAATCAATATCATTTATTTGCTTGATTCCACTAGAAATAGTATAAGATGTTGCAAGAACATCTGCTCCAGCAAATAGTCTATCCGTAATCAGAACCCCTTTGTTACATCCCATACTGATGGCTTCTTTGAGTGCAGTTTTTGCGGCAGGTGGTCCCATTGTAATAGCTGTTACAAGACCACCTGTAGCAGAAGTGATTTGAAGTGCACACTCAATCGCGTATAAATCATAAGGATTTAGTTTAGAATCCAAACCATCGCGAATTAATACTCCAGTCACAGGATCAATTTTTACATTAGATGATGCAGGGACTTGTTTGATACATACAATTACATTCATAAAGGACTCCTTAATCAAGTAGTAAGTTTTTATATCAAAAACCAGAAGATATCACTACCTTCATTATAAGTGATAAAAGTCTAGAAAATAAGGATTTGATAAGGGTTGGTAATTTTTACCATACAACGCTAAAAAATGTATGCATAATTTTTAAAAAAATGTTAGAATAAAATTAATATCAAAAACCTGACAAGAGAACAATGTGAAAATTGAAATGACTCGTTTTAGAGTAGGAGAAACCGATGGTAAACATCTTTGATCAATTGGTCATGTTATATGGAAAAAATGCGAATGATGTTCAAAATGCCATTTCGCTTTTTATTATCAAATACCAACATTCAAAACCTAAAAAGTGGATTTCCGAACAAGATATTGTTTTAATCACATATGGAGATTCCATTACTGAAAAAGGCCAATTGCCTCTAGTTACGCTAAAGAAGTTTCTTGACAAATTTGTCAAAAATAAAATCAATGTCATACATTTATTGCCAATGTTTCCCTATTCATCAGATGATGGTTTTAGTGTAATAGATTATAAAGCAATAAATCCAAATTTAGGAACTTGGGAAAATATCCAGGACCTATCGAATAGTTATGATTTAATGTTTGATGCAGTTATCAATCATATTTCCGTATTAAGTGAATGGTTTAAAGGATATCTTAAAGGAAACGAAACATACGCTAACTACTTTATCGAATGTGATGATTCCTTTGATTATCATATGGTCACTAGACCGCGCGCACTTCCGCTTTGTTATCCATTTAAGACAAACACTGGTATAAAAAACATATGGGCTACTTTTAGTAACGATCAAGTAGATTTAAATTATAAGAATTCTAGTGTGCTATTTGAAATTCTTGACATCCTCATTATGTATGCGAACAGTGGCGCAAGATTTATCCGACTTGATGCCATAGGTTTTATTTGGAAAAAGCTTGGCACCACTTGTATGCATTTGCCAGAAACACACGCCCTTATTCAAGTCATCCATGCCATTCTCGAAGAATGCGTTCCAGGAACCATCTTGATTTCCGAAACAAATGTTCCTCATAAAGAAAACCTAAGTTATCTAGGAAATGGATTTAATGAAGCACAGATGGTATATCAATTTCCTTTGCCTCCACTGACATTGTTTTCATTTTTGAGTGGAAAAGCGACTAAACTAATTGATTGGGCTAGATCCCTTGAATTAACACCCTTATCTTCAAAAACATCCTATTTTAATTTTCTTGCCAGTCATGACGGAATTGGACTACGACCAGTAGATGCAATTCTGTCTGATTTAGAAAGACAATTATTGCTAAACAATATTGTCGCAAATGGAGGCAAAATTAGTTATAAATTGAATCAAGACGGCTCAAAATCGCCGTATGAACTTAATATTAATTATCAAGATGCACTCTATGTAAAAGGTGATTCTGACAAAATCAGAATTTCTAAATTTCTTGCGTCCCAGAGTATTTTATTAACTATCATTGGTGTGCCTGGAATATATATTCATAGTCTCTTAGGTTCGAGAAATGATTATGAGGGACTTCAAAAATCAAGTATCAACCGGAGGATTAATCGGGAAAAACTAGACTATGATGAATTGATTTTACAACTTAAAAGCAATTCAGATCGTAATTTGATTTTTTATGAATATCTAAAAATGATTGAAATTCGGAAATCTGAATCCGCGTTCTCTCCCATAGCGAACCAGAAAGTTATAGATATTCATGAGTCTATTTTTGCATATATCAGAGAAAATATCCAAACAAACGAGTCAATTTTAGTTATGACAAATGTTTCATCAAAAAGGATAAATGTGAACTTTGATTTTTCCGGTTTGGACATCATCTCTGGAATAAAATACTATGGAAACTTCACAATTGAACCGTACCAATATTTATGGCTAAAGCATCTATAATTTGGGATCGTTTCGATTTGGTTATTTGTCTATCAAAAATTTACATGAAAATTAGTGTAGTGGTTCCTTGTGGTAAACAAACACTATCTTTTTCACTATCAATATATACATAAAAGCACCCTGCAAGTAGACTTTTTCAAAACGTCTTCTAACAGGGTGCATTTTATTATACTTTAAAGCAATAAATTATTTTTTTTATTCGATTATTGAAACTGTGTAAGTGTAATTATCTAAATTTAATACACCCATAGTCATCGAATCTTCAATGGAAGTTTTATCTAATTTTTCAAATAGATAATCTAACATTTTGAGCGATAACTTCGTGTCAGAGAGATAATACTCAGATAAAGATAAAGTTACGGTAATGTTTAGTAACTCTTTTTCAATTAGAACATCAAAATACAAATAGATAGCAGAATGACTAGTGATGTACTTATCTGTTCCAAAACTAATACAAACAACGATTTGGTTGTTTTCATTTAGTGTAGAATACACATAATCAATGTAATAACCAAATCCATCCACTATATAGTTTGTGGCATCTGTATTCAAATCTCCAAGTGGATCATAAGCAGAATTAATACTTGACCTAATTGAATCTAAGAACATATAGTTCATAAAATTATTGATAAGTAAATAACTATCCTCTTCACTTGCGACTACAAGTCCTAGTAAATTTATTCTGGCAATTGTTTGTAAATCACCGGTTTCACTGTATATATCTTGTGGTAAATCAGCATTCGTTACATTTACAGCAACTGACTTGATAAAAATAAAGGCAGCAGCTAATAAAACTACAACTAATACAATCAAAAACGTTAATAATCTTTTTATAATTCTCATCTTTAACACCTCCTAATACATGTCTATTATATCATGAATTTAATAATAAACATTATAAACCTAGTGTGATTCATAATTACATTAATAATAAAGAGCAGATACCAAGCACTATAGTCACGATTATCTGTGTTAATTTATATTTCTAATCTGGATACTATCTAGTGAATAACTTAACTATCATTTTTGATTCAATTAGGACCAATAAAAGTAGGACCTAGTTTGTTTATAGTGATAGATAAGGGTTTATTATGCTTTGCATGTAATATATAGACTATATTGATGATAATTAGACAGTGAAGGAGCGAAAAAATCTATGTTGATACTTATGGCCATAATTTCAATAATTACACTTATGGGATATAAAAACCGTGTAACTTCAACGTTATCTGTTCAAAGAAGCCCTTCAATGCCAGTTGTCGATTTATCAAATTATTTCATCACCTATATCGCTATTCGGTATACTGATGATTTTGGGAAAACAGTAGCTATTGAATACTATTATGATAATTTAAATGATGTTTTTATATTCCTTGATTCAATCTTGATAGACCTAGAAAATACAGTTCCAAATGGAGGGATTGGTCCCAAATCAGGTAGGTATAATAATGGATGGATAGAACTGGTCGGGTTAGATAATTCAATCTTGACATTCAATCTTTATTTGATTGAAGATAAAGCAATACTGGGTGTTTATTTCAGTAGTAACATGACTGAATATTTTTATAATGATTTGTTTTCTAATCAAATAAAATCCATATTAGATTATTATCAAAACTTGGATTCATCTAGTCTTTAGGTTACAAAGTTGATTAATACTATTGAAGTGAAACCAAGTGATGGTATCAGTTGCTTTTAAAAAATAAAAGATGTAGGGACCAATAATCTGGTTCCCTTTTTTTTGTTTTTTGATAATTCCAACAATTTTTATCGTTTTTAACGAAAAAAACAGTTGATAAACATTTAGAAACTGTATTGAAAAACGCAAAAAACTAAGCTACAATAAAACCGTACATAAAAACAACACTTGAAACACACTCTATAATATATTAAATATCAGAGACAACAACTGATAGTTATATATTATATATCAGCATCCAAGGAGGATTTTTATGAAATGCATTAATTGTGGTAAGGATGTTTCACCGATGAAAAGAATTTGCCCAGAATGTGAAAAGGAAACTGGAAGTATGCTTTTCAAGATACTGGACAAAACAAAAGTAGTATTAAAAAAGATTTATGTTTTACTAAAGAAATTCTTTATTATGTTATTTAGGCTTATTAAAAAAGGAATTATAGCGGCAACCCCACATGTTAAAAAATTCTTTTCTAAAAGAAAGAATGTCTATATTACACTTGGAGCATGCGCAGGACTCGTTTTAATGATTGTTATCATAGGCTTAATTAAAAAACCGGATCATATAAATACTTTGTCACTAGGTGATCCAGTCGTCGTTTCTAGTGAAACTATGAGTACGGTAGGCGGAACAATTACCATTGATGACGCTACCTCTAGTATTGATGGATTGAGTTTATTCGTTGATGCATTTGCATATAACGAAACTCAAGATTTTGAAATTTCTACACAGGAGATAAAAAGTCATGATTTTGGTAGTGATTTTACACCTATAACACCTTTAATTTCAATTGACAATGGGCATGAGTTCGCAAACTATCCAATGCTTCTGACCATTCCAATTGAAATTACTGATGATGAATTTGCGATGGGATTCTTCTTTGATAGTGAAACTGGAAAACTTGAAGCAATTCCCACAGAAAGTATTACAAATGACTCAATTACACTACTTACTTCCCATTTCTCTACGGTTCTTGTCTCTAAAATATCGATTGATCGGTTAAAAGAACTTACTGGTTTAGTAACCAATAATTTTGATACAGGATTTTTACCAGGCGTTGATGACTGGCAATTCGTGAATTATGGATCATATTTA
>JAQUZN010000099.1 GCA_028691315.1 Candidatus Izemoplasmatales bacterium
AATAAAAAAAAGCGTTGAGATAAATTCTCAACGCTTTATATATATAACAAAACTACTCAATTAGATTGTCGTGATTGATTTTTTCTTCGTCATCTTTTACTTCTTCAGCGACATCATTCTTTTTCGTTGAGTCGTAAACAAAGTCTTCAACATTCACGGAATTTTGAAACATTGTTTTTGCTTTAATCGCCAAATGTTGGTCTTTACCGTTGGCAATGACAAATGCTAAACATTTATCCATTTCTAGAGTATCACCGATAGCTTTATAATAATAAGCTAAACGATATTGATAATTCAACTTTCTTGCAATAAATCCGTTATCCCCAGAAAAGTGTTTATCGACCATTTCTTTATAATGGTCTACTGAAACATCCATATTCTGAATTGCTTCTAAGATTTCTTCATAACTTTCAACAAATGTTGCATATTTTGCTGGAACTCTTGTTTTTAGACTATGCAAACGGTCTAAAGATTGATTATATGTTTCTGTATCGTCAACTTCAAATGCCGCATATGCAGAAAACGCAAAAACCAATGTATGAAATACTGGATTTAACTTATTTAAATCAACTTGATTAAAGCTTCTGATTGATTCTTCATAACTTCCTTTGTAATATAGTGCCAACCCAATATACATTTGATACATTGTTTTTAAATTAGCTGTTGGCGCATTATCAAATCCGTCTTGCGCCATCTTTAGCGCCGTTTCAGTATCCAAGTCATAATCTAAAAGCATATTAAATCTTGTAGAAAAGTATTGAACACCGCCATCAACACGGTATTTAATATATAAATAACCAAGCATTGGGGCAAGCATAATCATAAACCAATTTGTATAATTAAAAATAGCTTGAGAAATAATTAACCCAATAGAAATAATAGCAAGTGCAATAATACTAATCAAATATTGTTTTCTGTTCATATAATCCTCTCTCTAGATATCTTTTCCAATGGTGATATCTTCTTCTTCATATAAGTACAATCCAAGTGTTTCAGCTACATCAATAAATATATCTATGATTCCATAAAAATCAAATGCTTGATCACCAATTAATGACTTAATAACATCATCCACATATAACATAAAATTTTCTGGGATTGGCTTTTGTTCTTGTACAATGGATTCCACTTCATCAATTAAATCGTTTAACATTTTTTCATTAACCTTGAATTTTTTTTCTGCAAATTCATATCTCACATCTTCGATATATAGCAAGATTGAAAAGACTTCATCATAATCCATAAACAAGTGGAAATCGTCATGAAAATAAGTTGTTAGATATATTTTGCACATTTCAAATTGATCATGTATATACTCAAATCCAACACTAAAGATTTTTTCTAAGTCGTCATCTTTTTCCATTGTTTTATTTTCAATGCCTGAATAAATATGGGTTAATACTTCATATACTGGCATGAAACGATCATATAACGATAAGTTATGTTCTTTTATTTCAAGATAAAAATTTTCATTCTCTTTGACCCAAGACAGGTACTCTTTAAACATTTCGATCACCAAACTCACCGCCTCATAAGTATTATACACTTTATATAAAAGAAAAACCACAGTGAATTTGTGGTTTTTTTGTGTTTTAAGCTTGGTTAACAGAACCAAATAATGTCATTTTTTCACGTACAGCTTGTTTAATTGCATCCACTCCAGGAGCAAGAAGCTTACGAGGATCAAACCCTTTACCTTCTAAATCCTTTCCCGCTTCAACATATTTACGAGTGGCTGCCGCAAAAACTAATTGGCACTCTGTATTAACATTAATCTTAGAAACACCCATTGAAATTGCTTTTTTTACCATTTCATCAGGAATTCCTGTTCCACCATGAAGTACTAATGGGACACCCATTGTAATATCATGAATTGCTTGTAATACTTCGAAATTAAGACCTTTCCAGTTTGCTGGATATTTACCATGGATATTTCCAATACCAGCTGCAAGGATAGTTACACCTAGGTCAGCAATCATCTTACATTCTTTTGGATCAGCAACTTCGCCGCCGCCAATAACACCATCTTCTTCGCCCCCAATTGCGCCGACTTCGGCTTCAATTGATAAACCTAGTTTTTTTGATAAAGCGACTAACTCTTTTGTTTTTTCAATGTTTTCTGCGATTGGATAATGAGATCCATCAAACATGATTGAAGAAAAGCCGGCTTCAATTGCAAGAAGTGCTCCTTCATATGTACCATGATCTAAATGAAGGGCAACTGGAACAGTTATTTTTAAACTATCAACCATTGCTTTTACCATAGCAGTAACCGTTTTGTATCCAGTCATATATTTAGCAGCGCCTTCAGAAACTCCTAATATAACTGGGGATTTTAATTCTTCTGCCGTTAATAAAACTGCTTTTGTCCATTCTAAATTATTGATATTAAATTGCCCTACTGCATATCCATTATCATATGCTTTTCTACACATTTTTTCTAGTGATACAAGACCCATATATAATTCCTCCTATAAATCAATTTAACAACATTATTATACCTAAAATACGCCAAAATGTAAAGATGAATTACTTGAGAGTATGTTGTTCAAAAAAAGACTTGTCATATAAACAAGTCTTTTTACAATATTTAGATTCCAGAAACCGGCATACTTGATACCTTCACTGAAGGGCAAGTAATTCCATAGTAACTTGCTTTTAAATCGTTACCAACTAGAACGATTTCTTTTAACATATTAATAAAGTTTCCTGCAACTGTAATTAAAGCAACGGGTTCAGATAAAACACCATTTTTAAGAACGAAACCGCTTGCTTGTAAGGAGAAATCACCGCTGACTGCATTAGCTCCAGCATGTGCTCCTTGAACTTCGGTAATATAAATTCCATCTTTCGTCGAAGCAAGTAACTCTGCTTTAGTCGATTCACCAGGTAAGAACTTTAAATTCACTGGCGCAACAGAATTACCAAAGCCATTACCAGTTGAAGTAACACCATCCTTTTTAGCTGTCACTAAATTATGGAGATATGTGTTTAATACACCCTTACTAATAAGCTCTTTATATTTCGTGGCTACGCCTTCATCGTCAAATGAACGGCTACTACTACTTTTCTTCATAAATGGGTCATCAACAATTGTTACTAAATTCGATCCAACTACTTCATTTAACTTCCCTTTTAATAAAGAAAATCCTTTTTGAACTGAATCTGCAGAGAATATACCTCCAAATGCTGAAAGCAATGTTGCAAAAGCGCTTCTGTCAAAAATAATTTCGTATTCTTTTGAGGAAACAGGTTTTGCGCCTAAAGATGAAACTGCTTGATTAACTGTTTCAGTAGCTAAAGATTCAATATCAAAGTCAGCATAATCGTTACTGATTATAAGATCAAAATTAGTTCGTTGGTCTGTATCATTTTTTACAATAACACTTCCACCTAAATATGCTGAATTAGCCTTATTGAAAAGTTTTAATCCTTTAGTATTTTGAATCATAATTGATTTTGTGGATTCTGAATACATAGATTCAGCGATAGTAACAAGTGGATTTGCTTGATGAAATAACGAATCCAATTTTTTTACAGTCTCGATTTTTTTGGAGACTGGTAAAGTTCTTAAATCTTCGTTAAAAATGCCTTCTAGTAATTCATAATGGTCATCACCTGCATAAATAATAGCATCATCTAATGAATCAATAACTTTTGCATTTCTGATAATATGATCAATAATCATATCAATTAAATCGTCTTCCATAACTTCGGTTACAAATGTTCCCATTTTGCCGTTAAAAACGCCTCTTATGGTTAAACTTGATGTGTCTGCGATTTCGTATTTATCTAATTCGCCATTAAAGATTTCAATGCTTAGCTCAGTAGAATTTGACAAATAAACTTGAACATCACTTAAACCTTTTTTTAATGCTTTTTCAAATAGTTTATCGATATTAATCATTTTACTTCGCTCCTTTCTTACCGCCAACGGTAATAGATGATACACGAAGGGTTGGTTGTCCAACATCAGCAGGAATAGATCCAGATGCTGAACCACACATACCTCTAGCACTGTCTAGATTGTTTCCAACCATATCAATTTTATGAAGAATTTCTGCACCATTTCCAACTAAAGATGCGCCTCTAACTGGTTCAGCAATTTTACCATTTCTAACGATATATCCTTCTGAAACCGAGAAATTAAAGTCACCATTTCCTGGGTTCACTGATCCTCCACCCATTTTCGCAGCATATAATCCATATTCAGTAGCGGCGATAATTTCATCAAATGTTGAAGTTCCATTATCTATATAAGTATTACTCATTCTGGAAGTTGGGGCATATTTATAAGATTCTCTTCTGGAAGATCCTGTAGGTTTATGATCCATTCTTCTTGAATTTAGTTTATCAACCATATATGTTTTTAAAATACCTTTATCGATTAATACGCGACGTTGTTGAGGATACCCTTCATCATCAAAATTAGCACTACCCCATGCATTTTCAATCGTTCCATCATCAATTGCTGTTACGATTGGGTTAGCGATTTGTGTATTCAATTTTCCACAAAATACCGATGCATTTTTCGCAACTGATGTTGCTTCTAAACTATGTCCGCAAGCTTCATGGAAAATTACACCGCCAAATTTGTTATTGATAATAACTGGCATGATTCCGCTTGGACAATCTTCTGCAAATAACATTGTTTTTGCCGTTCTAGCAGCATCTTTAGCAATTTCTTCAATGGAAATATCTTCATCAAAGTATTCATATCCTTTTCCAGAACCAGGACCTTCGCCACCTGTTTGCATAACGCCATCTTTTCCAGCAATAGCTTGAATATAAGCTCTTACACGAACTCTAGTTTCTGTTACAAAGCGACCTTCACTATTCGCAATTAGTACTTCTTGTGAAGAGTCATTTAACATAATAGCAACTTGTTGGATGACTTCATCATATTCTTTGGCTGCTTTATATGCTTTTTGCATTAAAGCAACTTTCTCAACTTGTGATACATCCTTTGGATTTTTCTTTACTGCATTTTTAGTGCCAACTTCAAGTTCCATAAGAGGAACCCTTTTGGTTTTTTCTTCTTTAGAAAATGATGCACTTAAATCCTTTGCTAATTTTACTAATTCCTCAGGATTTTTACTATTTGTATATCCATAGACACTTTGGAGTCCTAAAGCAAGTCTGACGCCAACGCCAAAGATCTTCGAACTGCCAACTTTTTCTACACGCCCACCAATTAATTGAATCGCTTCTGATGTTTTTCCTTCAATATATACTTCAGAAAAATCGGCGCCAGTCGAAAGCCCTGCATCGAGAATCTTCTCAACTAATGTTTTCTCTAGCAACATATTAAATCCTCCTTTTGTTTTTAGTTATTATATCATGTTTTTGTGATAATTTAAAGTGTTTGATTTCCTAAAAAAGAATAAATCCTAGCATAATTTGCAAGGATTTATCTCATTCATTTTATTCCAAAAATAATTTAGAGTATTTTTCTTTCAAATATTGCACATAATATTTTGGATTAAACTCTTCGTGAGTAACTTCAAGCAATAATTCTTTTGGTTTCTTACTTGACCCAAATTGATGGATTTTTTCTTTTAACCATTTGTTTATTGATGCGATATCATTATTTCTAACTAAATCATCAATATTTAACTCTTTAATCATTGTGTAGTAGAACTGGGCCGCATAGGCAGAGCCTAAAGCATATGTTGGGAAATATCCGAACATTCCGCTACTCCAATGAACATCTTGCAATACCCCTTCAGAGTCGTTTTTAGGGGTAATTCCTAAGTAATCAAACATTAACTTATTCCATAAAGCTGGAAGTTCGTCTACTTCCACTTCATTTGCAAATAATTTTTTCTCAATATCATAACGAAGCATAATGTGCATTG
>JAQUZN010000100.1 GCA_028691315.1 Candidatus Izemoplasmatales bacterium
TTTGTTAAATATGTAAATGAAATGCAAGCAGATCCTGTTGAATTTGAATACTTATATTTGAAACGAAATATTGATTTAACGAAGCCTTCTCAAGTTGAGGATTTTAAATTAAAGGTGTTTCAGTTTTTAATTAAGAAAGACTCACAAATGCTTTTAGAAATATATACAAAAAAATTAGCCTTGGATTTATCTGTTGAATATGAGACAATCAAATCCGATTTACATCATTATCAGCTTACTAAAGCGATAACGAAGAACCTATCTCAACGACATGAAAAGATATCTTCAGTTTTTATTCCAGATAAAGTTGTTATTGCCGAAAGAAGGCTAATTAAATATTTTATCTATGCAAAAGAATATCGTCAAATTATAACAGACGAACTCACTCCATATTTTTCTAAAGAATCACTTAATGTCCAAATTATGGTTAATGCAATTGATTTAATTGAACTTCATAAAGAAGAAAATTTAAAAGAAAATACCATTCTACGTTTCGATGATAAAACTCGGCCTCTGGTCGAATTAAGACTAAAAGAAACAAGCGAAGAGTATTCACTTGATGATTTAATGCAGTTAATCCGGACAATGAAGATTCATAAGAAAGAAATAGAAATTACTTATTTAAAAGAAGACGCAGAATTTTTGAAACAAAATAACCGAAAAGAATATTTAATTGTTCACAATCAGATTTTAGAACTAAAAAAAACAATCGATGATTTAAGGAAGGAACCTGTATGGAAAAAGCCGAAATCGTAAAAAAATTAATTGCCTTTTGGGAAGAACAAGGATACTTAACACTAGAAGAGGTGAAAAAGTATGCCGATGAAAGTTCAACATTATTTGATGAAGTAATGATTCTTTTAGAAAATGAAGGAATCTATCCAGAAGAGTACATTGATCTATCAGAACTTGATGAAGAAACAATAGAAGATGAACCAGTCATCGAACCAGAAGACAATGCTGACGAAGATGATTTTATTGATTTAGACGAACTATCAGATGAGGATATTCCTGCAGAGGAACTCATCGATTTTGACTATGCGAAAGAGATCGAAGAAGAATTGATGATGGAAAAACAATTCGATTCATCCATTTCAATCAAAGTCGACGACCCAGTGAGAATGTATTTAAAAGAAATTGGTCGTGTTGATTTACTAACAGGTGATGAAGAATATGAAATTGCGACTTTGATTTCTCGTGCTAGAAAAGCAAGAGATGTTTATGACCAAAAACAAAAAGATGGAGAAACCATTTCTCAAGAAGAACTAGCTGAGTTTGAAGAACTATTTAAACGTGGTGAGTTTTCTGAGAAAAAGCTTGTTGAAGCTAATTTAAGGCTTGTTGTTTCGATTGCAAAACGTTATGTTGGTCGTGGAATGCAGTTCTTAGACTTGATTCAAGAAGGCAACATGGGCCTGATGAAGGCTGTATATAAATTTGATCATACCAAAGGTTTTAAGTTTTCTACATATGCAACTTGGTGGATTCGTCAAGCGATTACTAGAGCGATTGCTGACCAAGCTAGAACGATTCGAATTCCAGTTCATATGGTTGAAACAATTAATAAACTTGTTCGTACACAAAGAACATTGACCCAAAAACTAAAAAGAGAACCTCACCCTGATGAAGTTGCAGCTGAAATGCATATTTCGGTTGAAAAAGTTCAAATTATTCAAAAAGTTGCTCAAGAACCAATATCGTTAGAATCACCAGTTGGTGAAGAAGAAGATTCTTCTTTAGGCGATTTTATCGCGGACCCTGATACACTTACACCATATGAATACACTTCAAAAGAAATGTTAAAAAGAGAACTTGATGCTGTACTTGAAACCTTAACTGATCGTGAAGAAAAAGTTCTTAGAATGCGGTTTGGTTTACTTGATGGAAGAACAAGAACTTTAGAAGAAGTTGGAAAAGAGTTTGGTGTTACAAGAGAAAGAATTCGTCAAATCGAAGCCAAAGCTTTGCGTAAACTTCGCCATCCTTCTCGCTCAAAAAAATTAAAAGACTTTACTAACGGAAGACAATGATCCCGCTAAGTTATCGTCTTGAATGTGCTTTGCAATATACGAAAGGGTTTCATACATTACGAGATGTAGGTTGCGATCATGCTTATTTTCCAATCAAAGCAGTTTTACTAGGTTATGTATCAAAAGCAATCGCTTCTGATAATAAACAAAAACCATATGAAAATGCACGAACGAATGTCGCTATCAACCACTTAGAAAAGCAAATCGATGTAATACTAAAAGATGGGTTAGACGGCATTAAAGAAGATGAGGATGTTGTATCCATTCTTGGAATGGGTGGACACGTCATTTCAGAAATCCTTGAAAATAGCGATTTGTCACATGTTAAAAGATTAATTCTTGGTCCTAATTCTGATCAACATATTGTTCGATCTTTTTTGCAAGAAAATCATTATGCAATTGTTGATGAAGAATTTATTAAAGATCAAGGGAAATTCTACCAAATTATTATTGCCGAAGTTGGAAAGATGAAACTAACACCAAATGAACTTAAATTTGGACCCATCAATATTCAAAAACAATCAGATGCATTAATCGAGTTCGTTCATAAAATGTTGGTTAAACTTGAACTTGCAAAGATCAAGTCACAACAAAAAGAGACGACGATGAAATTGGCGTCTCAAATATTGATGTTAAAGGACGTGCTCAAATGAATAGTATAGAAATTACAAAGTATATAGAATCTAAATTTCCAAAAGAAGCAGCATATGACTGGGATAATGTCGGACTTCAAGTCGGATCTTTAAACCATAAAGTCTTAAAGGTTTTAATTGCACTTGATGTCACAAAAGAAGTAGTCAAGGAAGCCATCGAACATAAAGTAGACTTAATTATAAGTCATCATCCGTTAATATTTAAACCCATCATGAATCTTCAATCAGAAACACCACGTGGATGGATAATCACAAACCTAATTAAACACTCTATTTCACTATATTCGATGCATACAAATTACGATGTTAGTGATGGCGGAATGAATGATGCTTTTTCAAAAAAACTTGGACTAACGAATCTACAAGTTTTAGATGAAAGCGAAAATATTGGAAGAATTGGAGAAATTAAAGAAATCTCGTTTGATGACTTTGTTAAATTATTAAAATCGACATTTTCCTTCACAGATATCAAATTAATTGGCGATCATAAAACATCTATAAAAAAAGTAGCTTTATCACTAGGATCTGGATCTCACCATATGTCCTTTGCAAAGCGAAAAAATTGTGATGTATTCTTGACTGGCGATGTTACTTATCATACAGCACTGGATGCAATCCAAATGGGGCTAACTATCCTTGATATCGGGCACTATGCGGAAGTGATTTTCAAAGACTCTATCTTTGATGATTTGAGTAAGAAGTTTTCTGATATAGAATTTATCAAATCAAATGTAAACACAAATCCTTACAAAGTTCTATAGAAAAAACAATCTTTTTGACTTGCTTTTCAAAATCCTTTATGATAAACTATTGTTTGAAATTCAAAATATTTGAACTTAAAACAAACAAAGGAGATAATGATGTCAAAAATTGGTGTAGCAGTTTGTGGAAACTCTGGATTAGATTATTTAGTCCACGATAAGGAAATAAGAATATTTAGATCGCTTTTATTAATTGAAGAAAAAGAATATGAAGACTTTGTGGAAATCACTAGTGATGATTTTTATAAACGAATAATAAAAAACCCTGAATTAGATATCAAGACCGCTCAAACTAGCACCGGTCATATATATGAAATGTATCAAGAGATGATTCAAAACGGCGCAAATGAGCTAATTATTGTGACAATTTCTAAACATCTAAGTGGAACCTATCAAAATGCAGTTTTAGCTGCAAAAATGATTGAGAATGTTCCTGTTCATGTATTTGATTCATTAAGTGTCTCTTATGTAGAGGCGTTAATGGCAATGACAGCAAAAAAATTGGCGGATAACGGCGCTACTGTAGAGCAAATTCTTGAACAATTAGAATTCCTTAGAGATCATAATCATATCTATGTTACTGTTGATACTTTAAAATATTTAGTAAAAAATGGACGCTTGTCTAATGCTCAAGGGTTCTTAGGCTCACTTCTTAAGTTGAAACCTTTACTTCATGTCTCTAAAGAGGGAAAAGTTGTTACTCAAGATAAAATTAGAACAACAGTAAAAGCAAGAGAAGTAATGCTTCAAAATATTTTAAAGGAAATTAAAGGCAAAAAAGTTGAGTTATTTCTTATATATACCAATAACATGGGTGAAATGTTAGATTATCAAGACCAACTACTTGAAATTGAAGGGATTACAGAAGTAAAACTAATACCACTTACTCCAGTAGTAGGGTGTCATGCTGGCCCTGGAACAATGGGTCTTGGATATATAGAAAAAAAGTAGGAGAAAATTATGAGCGAAGCGAAAGCGATTATCAACGAACTTCTTGTCGATATTTTCAATCGAATACTTGCAATTGAAGGTGAAGAACTTCGAACTCAAGGAATTAAAATTTCTATGAATGAAGTACATGTTCTTGAAGCAATTTCTATGGTTGAAGAGCCCAATATGACAAATATTGCGAATAAACTAGGAATTACTGTTGGTTCAGCGACAACTGCCATTAACACGCTTGTTCAAAAAGGATATGTAAAAAGGTATACCGATGAAACAGATCGCCGAAAAGTTTTAGTTTCTTTAGAAGAGCCTTCATTAAAAGTTTTAAAAATCCATGAGACTTATCATCAAAAAATGATTGATTCTGTTTTTGAAGATTTAAAAATTGAAGAAGATGAAGTACTGATTGCATCTCTAAAAAAAGTATCTTCTTACTTTAAAAAATAATAATAATATTAAAAAAATCACCATTTTATTTCAACTAAAATGGTGATTTTTTTAATAATTTAAAAATTAAAGTTGACAAAAAAACGTTTTCATCGTATACTCTAACTGGTTATGACAACATAACGACATATCATATAAGAGGTGACCCATATGGATGATTTATATTACAAGGTTCCGAAGTACTATATGTTAAAAAAAGAGATTGTAAAAAAAATTGAAAATGATGAATATTTTGATGACCAAATGATTCCAAGTGAAAGGGAATTAATTATTTTCTATGGAGTCAGCCGAATTACTGTACGAAAAGCAATAGACGAACTTGTTAATGAAGGATATCTATACCGAATTCAAGGAAAGGGCACATATGTAAAAGGCGATACTAAAAAACAAGACTTGTTTTCGATTACAAGTTGTACAGCAGACATTGCTAAACTTGGAATGACGCCATCAAGAAAAGTATTAAATGTATCCAAGATTGATGCGAACTCTAAAAGGAGTCGTCAACTTGAAATTGACAGATCAGAAAAAATCGTTATGATTGATCGAGTGTATTTTGCCAATCAAGAACCAATCAATAGAACAGTTGCATATTTACCATCAAAGTATTTCCCTGGTCTTGAAGACCATGACTTTGAGAAAAACTCTTTATATGATGTTCTAGAAAAAGAATATAATGTCAAAATTACTCGAGCAACAAGAACCATAGAAGCAGTTCTAGCTCAAGATGAAGTTGCAGAGTTATTGGATGTTGAAGAGGGGTTACCAATCATATTGTTCAGAGGTATAACTTATGGAATCGTCTCTGGGAAAGAAGTACCAGTCGAAACATTTAAGTGTAGTTACAGATCGGATAAATACAAATTTTACATTAATCAAGTAAAATAGATTAATAAAAATAAAAGGAGATTTAAAATGAAAAAAGGTTTATTGTTATTATTCACAGTTTTAGTAGCATTTACAGTCTTTGGATGTACAAATTCAACGACAGAAGCAAGTATCAAAGTTGGCCTTATTGT
>JAQUZN010000101.1 GCA_028691315.1 Candidatus Izemoplasmatales bacterium
TATAACTCATTTAACTCATGGGGGTGGTTGGACACATTACCTAAAGAAATAATGAAAGAAGTAGAAGTATTTACTGGAGATGTAAGAGATCCTAATGGTGTGAGAGAAGCTATGAAAGATATGGATGAAGTTTATCACCTTGCAGCATTGATAGCTATACCGTTTAGTTATCATTCACCAGATACGTATGTAGATACAAACATAAAAGGTACACTTAATGTACTACAGGCTGCTAGGGACCTAGGAACTTCAAGACTTTTAATTACATCAACATCAGAAGTATACGGTACAGCTCAATATGTACCGATTGATGAGAATCATCCATATCAAGGACAATCTCCTTATTCAGCAACAAAGATTGGGGCAGATCGATTAGCAGAGTCATTTTATCGGAGTTTCAACATGCCAATTACAATAGTTCGGCCCTTTAACACATATGGTCCACGACAATCAGCAAGAGCTGTTATTCCAACAATTATTACACAGCTTCTTGCCGGAAAAGAAGAAATTGAACTTGGTTCACTAACACCTACCAGAGATTTTAACTATGTAAAAGATACGGTCAATGGATTTATTGAGATTGCAAAATCGGACAAGGCGATAGGTGAAGAAATTAATATTGCTACCCAACAGGAAGTTTCTATCGGACAACTTGCAGAAGAATTGATTAGACAGATCAATCCAAATGCGAAGATTGTTTGTGATGAACAGAGATTAAGACCTGAGAAAAGCGAAGTAAATAGACTTTTAGGATCTAATGAGAAAATCATGAGACTGACAAATTGGAAGCCTAATTATACATTTGAACAAGGGCTAGCAGAAACCATTGAATTTTATAAACGTAATTTGGATCAGTACAAGACTGATATATACAACATATAATGGAGGAAAAAGATATGAGATATTGCAAAAAATGCGTTATGCCGGATACAAGACCAGGAATCAAATTTAATGAAGAAGGAGTTTGCTCTGCATGTCAGTCGTTTGAAAGACGGAAAGAAATTGATTGGGATAAGAGGTATAAAGAACTGGAAGCACTATGTGATAAGTATAGAGGCATGAATGGCAGTTCGTTCGATTGTGCTATAGCTGTAAGTGGTGGTAAAGATAGTCACTATCAAGTATATTTGATGAAAGAAGTTATGAGAATGAATCCGATTCTATTTAGTGTTGAGGATAACTTTGAAATGACGGAAGCTGGGAAGCATAATTTAAAAAATATTTCAGAGGAGTTTGGTTGTCCAATTATTAGCTTGAAACCTGACAGAAAAGCTCAGAAGAGGCTTATGAAGTATACATTTGAGAAATATGGTAAGCCGACTTGGTTTATAGATCGATTGATTTATACATTCCCAATGCACATGGCTTTAAAATTCAATACACCGCTTCTTGTTTATGGAGAAAATGTAAGCTTTGAGTACGGTGGAAGTGACTATGAAGAAACTTATTCAGCAAAAAATCAATTGAGTAATGGAGTAGCTTCTGATATTAATTTTGATGAATTATTGAGTATCGAAGGAATAACTGAGCAAGTGCTTGAGATGACCAAAGCACCTTCGACAGAAGAATTAGATAATTTAGATCCTATGTACGTTTCGTATTTTATTCCGTGGAACAGTTATTCGAACTACCAATTCGCTAAGAATAGAGGCTTTAAAGATTTGACACATGAATGGGATAGGACACATCATGTTGAGAATTTTGACCAAATTGATAGTAGAGCATATTTGGTTCACTCATGGCTTAAATATCCAAAGTTTGGACACGCATCAGCAACTGATTATGCAGCAAGATTTGTAAGATATGGACTTCTAACTAGAGAAGAAGCAAAAGAGTTAGTTAAAAAACATGACCATGCATTAGATCCTAGAAGTGTTTCTGATTTTATAGAATTTGCAGGTTATACACAGTCAGAATTCTGGACTGTTATAGATAAATTTTATAATAGAGAATTATTTGAGAAAGATAATTTTGGACGATGGATCTTGAAGAACCCAGTTTGGATAGAAGGGTAGGTGAGTAGGATGAATCAAAAGTTCATTCCATTATCTGTACCAAATTTAAAGGGTAAAGAGCTTGAGTATGTGACACACGCAGTAGAAACAGAGTGGGTATCAACAGGTGGCCCTTATGTAAATGATTTTGAAGAAAAAGTAGCGGAATATGCTAAGTGCAAAGGTGCTGTTTCTTGTCAAAATGGTACATCAGGGCTTCATGTTGCACTTGAAGTCTGCGGGGTTACAAAAAAAGATGAAGTCATTGTCCCGACATTGACATTTATCGCAGCAGTGAATCCAGTGAAGTATGTCGGTGCAGAACCTGTTTTTATGGACTGTGATGATTCGCTTACCATGGATGTTCACAAACTAAAAGATTTTTGTGAAACTGAATGTAGTTTTTCAGATGGTAAACTCATCAATAATGTGACTAAAAAGCATATCAAAGCAATGATTGTCGTTCACGTTTTTGGAAACATGGCTGACATGGAGAGTATTATTGAAGTTGCCAATAAGTATAAGTTGAGAGTAATTGAAGATGCAACAGAAGCGATTGGAACTTATTATCTTGAAGGAAAGTATAAAAGTAAGCACGCTGGTACTATAGGAGACATTGGGGTTTATTCCTTTAATGGTAATAAGATTATGACTACTGGTGGTGGTGGTATGATTGTTTCAGATAATGAGCAATTATTAAGAAAGGCAAAGCATCTTACCACTCAAGCCAAAAGTGATGAGCTATACTATACCCATGATGAAATTGGCTATAACTACCGCATGACAAACCTTCAGGCAGCCCTAGGGCTTGCACAGTTGGAACAATTAGAATACTTCATCAAGGTGAAGAAGGATAATTATGATTTATATAAGAATGAAATTCAAGAGATTCCAGGTTTGAGAATCTTAGATTTCAAGGATAGTATTCGTCCAAATTATTGGTTTTATGCACTGTATGTAGAACCAGAATACGCACTAAACAGAGATCAAATCATTAAATATCTAGCTTCTAAAAAGATTCAGGCAAGGCCGATATGGGGACTAATTAGTGACCAAAAGCCATATGAGGAAAGTCAAACCTATAAGATTGATAAAGCTAGAAAGTATTTAGACAAGGTAGTAAATATCCCATGCAGTTCTAATCTTGCAAGAGAAGATGCAGGATATGTTATTGATTGTTTAAAACATCCAGAGGTGGTTTAATCCACTCTGAAATGAGGTGTATTATAAAATGGATGTCCTAGAATTTTTAATAGACGAAGAAGCTACTATGATTAATGCTATGGAACAGTTAGACAAAACATCTACAAAAATACTTTTTGTCACAAAGCGTGGAAATTTTGTCGCCGCTTTAACAGATGGAGACATAAGAAGATGGATACTTAAAAAGGGAAACCTTGATGCTAAAGTCAAAAATATAGCAAATTATAATCCTAAATTTCTTTATGAGGTTGAAAAAAACAAATCAAAAGAGTTCATGAAAATGAATTCAATTGAAGCTTTACCTATTGTTGACGACAATATGAATATACTTACTGTTATCCTTTGGACTGATGAAGAAGTTGAGTTAAAAAGAAATTTAGAAGTTCCTGTCGTCATTATGGCAGGTGGCCTTGGTAAAAGATTATATCCATATACAAAAATACTTCCTAAACCATTAATACCGATCGGAGAAATTCCAATTGTTGAGCATATCATCAACCGTTTCAATCGGCATGGAAGCGATCAGTTTTATCTAGTTGTCAATCACAAGAAGAATATGATAAAAGCTTATTTTAATGAAATTGAAAAAGCATATAAGGTTGATTATGTAGATGAAGATAAGCCGCTGGGTACAGGTGGGGGTCTGAGCCTCCTTAAGGGAAAGATAAATTCAACGTTCATTTTATCTAATTGTGATATTCTGATCGAAGAAGATTATGAAAAGATATATAATTACCATAAGAAGGAAAACAATTTAATCACAATGGTTTGTTCACTTAAGAACATTAAAATTCCATATGGTGTTATTGAAATCAGTGAAACAGGCGAAATAGAAAGCATGAAGGAAAAACCAGAACTATCTTTTTTCACAAATACAGGGATGTATATTGTAGAACCTAAGATTATTGAAGATCTAGAGGAAGATATGCCTATTGGCTTTCCGGATATCATTGAACAATATAAAGCTAAAGGTGAGAAAATCGGTATTTATCCAATAAGCGAGAATAGTTGGATGGACATGGGGCAGATTGATGAAATGGAAGAAATGCGAAGAAGGTTAGATGCTGATTAATGATTAATACAGAGATTTTAAGTAGTAGGGTTTACATTATTAATATTAAAGTGAAAGCAATATGATTTTTTACTGCTACTTTATTACAAATAATTGTGGTATCTAGTGTATCGAAATAAAAAATAGATTATTTTAACTGTAAAATAGATTCTTGGATATTGATTTGTTTGATATACGAAGTATTAAAGTAGTGACCATATCATATAATGTTGGATGATTAGAAATGGGGGAGTGTGAATGACGGAATTTTTAGAAAGTGCGAAGATAATGGCTTGTAAAAAAGTGTTAATAATTTATAGTAGAGATATCGCAATAAATGATTCGGGAGGCTCTAGGACAACAATACAATTAGCCAATTATATAGCTAGCAAAAAAGGGTATACTTGTTATTGTTTTTTTAGAATTATTGAAGGTAATGAAGGAAAAATACAAGAAGTATTTAATGCAACATTATCTGTAGAAAATTTGCACAAAATTATTATTGAGGAGTCGATTGATATACTTTTGGTTCCTGAGGCAGAGCAGTTATCTAAAATAGCTTATGATGCCGCAATAGGAACAAAATGCAAGATTGTATCTGCTTTGCATAACAAACCGGGTTATGAAAGAATAGGTTTTTATAATCTTCTTAAGGAATCACTTTTGTATAATGATAAATTCTTTAAAAGAGTTAGAGCTTTATTATTAATATCAATATATCCACTTAGTTTTTATGTATATACCAGAAGTATAATTTTAAATATTAGAAGGGCATATTCATTATCAGATTACACAGTGCTTTTATCTAGGAGTTTCTTTGATCAATTTAAAGAAGCATACAAAGTGAATGGGGATAATAAACTGGTCGCAATTGAAAATGCACTGTCCTTTGAGAATTTTGCGACGAAAGATGATTTAAAGAATAAAAAGAAACAAATCTTAGTAGTTTCTAGGCTAGATGAAAGGCAAAAGCGAATATCAGTAGTTTTGAGGGCATGGAATAAGCTTTTTAAGAAATACCCAGACTGGGAATTATTGATAGTAGGATCAGGAAGAAGTCAGAAATCGTATATAAACCTAGCTAATAAGTTAGGGTTAGAGAGATTTAAATTCTTAGGTCAAAGAAAGCCAGAATCATTTTATAGAGAGGCATCAATATTTCTAATGACTTCTGCCTATGAAGGTTGGGGGATGACATTAACAGAAGCTCAACAATATGGTTGTGTACCTATAGTAATGGATAGTTATTCAGCAGTTCATGATATTATCGATTCAGGTTATAATGGAATAATTTCTCCAAACAATGAACTTGACGAATACGTATCAAACATTAGCAAGATTATTGAAAATGAAGATCTTAGACAATCATTAGCTATGAATGGCATAAGTAGTTCGAAAAGATTTACTCATGATAAAGTCTCTGAAAAATGGATAAGATTATTTGATAAAATGTAGCCTCTCGAAAAGTATATACCAATAATGCGACATAACGAATTGGTAGTAGAAAAACACAATTACTAATCGACATTGGACCTTTGCTCTGTAAACGAGCATGGCAAATAGAATCACCAAGTGATT
>JAQUZN010000102.1 GCA_028691315.1 Candidatus Izemoplasmatales bacterium
TTAACGTTTCAAAAGACTATAAAGTTGGAGAGACAAACACTCACGCCTTAATCGATATAAATTTAGAATTTAAACAAAATGAATTTGTCTCAATTCTAGGTCCATCTGGATGTGGAAAAACGACAATGCTTAATATCATTGGTGGCCTAGACCAATATCAAAAAGGTGATTTAGTCATCGATGGAATATCGACCAAAGAATATAAAGATAAAGACTGGGATAGTTACAGAAATTCAACGATTGGATTTGTATTTCAAAACTATAATCTAATTTCTCATTTATCTGTACTAGATAATGTTGAAATTGCATTAACATTATCTGGAGTAAGCCGTTCAGAAAGGCTTGAAAGAGCAAAAAAAGTCCTAATCGAAGTTGATTTAGGCGATCAGATTCATAAAAAACCGAATCAGTTAAGTGGCGGTCAAATGCAACGTGTTGCTATTGCCAGGGCGATGGTCAATAATCCTCGCATTATTCTAGCAGATGAACCAACAGGAGCACTTGATTCTAAAACAAGTGTTCCAATCTTAGATTTATTAAAAAAGATTAGTGAAGACAGACTTGTAATTATGGTTACTCATAATGTTGAATTAGCTGAAATATATAGTGACCGAATTGTAAAATTACTGGATGGTAGAGTTTTAGAGGACTCTAGAGTGTTTAAAGAAGAAGTTGGGAAGGTTCACAAAAGTAAACCTAGTAAAAAGATTTCAATGTCTTATATGACAGCGTTGAAGTCAAGTTTTAAGAATCTTACTAGCAAGAAAACAAGAACACTTATCACAGCGATAGCCGGAAGCATCGGTATTATTGGTATTGCGCTTGTACTTGCCTTAAGTTATGGGATGACTTCATATGTGAACACCATGCAAAGCGATACTTTGGCTGGTTTCCCATTGACAATTAATCAAACTGTTAGTATTACCAATGATATGCTAAGTAGGCCTTCCGAGCATCTGAATGATTTAACTGGAGGAGCCTCAATTTTATCGGATTTTCCAGATACAAATATCATTTATTCGTATGATTCACAAGCCAATTCTCAAATGCATACAAATTTAATTACACAAGACTATTTAGATTACATTAATGGCTTAGACTCAACACTATATAACTCAATATCATATTCCAAAAATGTAGCATTGAATGTAATCGCTAAGACGACAACAGGTGGATACATCAAAGTCGATGATGGTGCTTCAAGTAGCCAGTTTTCAATGTATTTTTCAAGCAGCTATTTCAGTGAAATTCCCAATAGCAGAACTTTTATTGAATCACAATATGACTTGCTTGGTGATGAATCTAGATATCCTACTGCAGCTAATGAAGTAGTTTTAATCGTTGACAAACAAAACCGAGTTGATATTGCGTTACTTGATGCATTTGGAATCAGTGTTACAGATGAATATACTTTAGATGATTTTATCGGAATGCAATTTTATGTTGCATCAAATAATGATTATTACTCTCAAACGGGCTTTACTTTTGTTAAAAGCACAGACTACCAAGCAATGGCTGAAAGTGAAAATTCAATAGCGATTCAAATTGTTGGGATAATGCGTGTTAAAGAAGAAGCATCCAGTGAAGTATTAGATACCGGGATTGGGTATACAACAATGTTAACTGATCTCGTTCTAGAAAATGCGTTAACTTCAGACATCGTTGTTGCTCAAGAACAAAGCACTACAATAAATGTTTTAACTGGATTACCTTTTAATGACTTAGTTACCTATCAAAACGTAATGCAAGTATTAGGCGGAGATTCGCTTCCATCTGGTATTCAAATATATCCTGTATCGTTTGAGGCAAAAGATCAAATCAAAACCTATCTTGATGCTTATAATTCAAATTTGAATAGTGTAAATCAGGTTATTTATTCTGATTTAGCTGAAACGATTTCAGGAGTGATTTCCACGTTAATTAGTACGATTACTTTAATATTGTCTGCCTTTGCAGCGATTTCACTAGTAGTGTCTTCAATCATGATTGGTATTATTACATATGTTTCAGTTGTTGAAAGAACAAAGGAAATTGGAATTTTAAGAAGTATCGGCGCAAGGAAAAAAGACATCAGTAGAGTGTTTAACGCCGAAACAATTATTATTGGATTTACTGCAGGACTTATAGGCATCCTAGTCTCACTAGTTTTAATCTTGCCGATTAATGCATTGATTTCTAAAGCGATTGGAATAAGCAATTTTGCAAGTCTTCCGATCTATTATGCTTTAGCACTTATATCAATTAGCATCATTCTTACTTTCATTGCAGGACTTATCCCTAGTAGAATTGCTGCGAATAAAGATCCTGTTGTAGCATTAAGAACAGAATAAGATTTCATTATTTTATATTTACGATATAATTAAGAGATGGTCCATCTCTTAATTCGTATTTAAGGGGGTTTTAAGATGTTTAAAGTATTAGTTGTTGAAGATGATGATTATATTCGTAAATTAATGACAAAATACCTTATTAATTCTGGGTTTGATGTCATTCAAGCACTAAACGGGCAAGATGCTTTGTCATTTTTCGAGGAACAACATATTGATATCGTGATTACGGATATAATGATGCCTGTTATGGATGGCAACAGGCTGGTAAAGTCAATTAGAAATCGTAATAAAGATATCCCAATTTTGATGCTTACAGCACTTGAGTCTTTTTTTGATAAGGAAAAAGGCTTTGAAAGTGGAACTGATGACTATTTAGTAAAACCAATTGATATGAAGGAACTGCTTTTACATGTCAAAGCATTATTAAGAAGATATAAGATTGTAAGTGAAAATAAAATAGAATACAAAAGTATCTCGCTCGATTATCATACTTTTCAAGTATGCGTTAGTGGAGAGTCAGTAGAATTAACAAAAAAAGAATTTTTATTACTATATAAACTTTTTGCGAATCCCAACATTATTTACACTAGAAATCAATTGATGGATGAAATTTGGGGGTATGATAGCGATAGTTTTGACCGCACTGTAGACACTCATATCAAAAGGATAAGAGAAAAAATTAAGTCAGAAGACATTGAAGTGATTACAGTAAGAGGCTTAGGATACAAGGTGGTGATCAAATGAAAAAACTTTCATCAAAAATTCTCCTAGCTTTATTTGGTATTTTTTTCATAGTTTCGGCTCTTGGAAGGATAATTGTCTATATTTTTGACCTTAATCCCTTAACACCAGTTATCATGCATCAATACATTTTTATTGGTATTCTTATCATTGGTTTTTTCTTCATGATTTTGTTTGGTTTAGCAGTCAACCATATAATATTAAAACGAATTCGTTTATTAAATCACGCGGTAAAAGAAATTGAAAGTGGTCATTTTGATTTTCAAGTAGAAGTAGACGGAAAAGACGAGATTTCTGCTTTGATGAGCAATCTAAACAAAATGACAAAAGAATTACAGGCAAATGAGTATTTAAGCAAAGAGTTTGCGAGAAATGTATCCCATGAGTTTAAAACACCGTTAAGTTCTATTAAAGGATATGCTGAATTAATTGAAAATGGTTCTCTATCAGAAGAAGATAGAGTGGAATATTCTGGCATTATTATTCATGAAATCGACAGACTATCCAAATTAAGCAAAAATTTATTACAAATATCCCTTCTTGATAGTTCTAACTTAATCAAACAAGATGAAGAATACTTTATCGATGAACAAATTAGATCAGTCTTGCAATTAACTCAATTAGAGTGGGAATCTAAAAACATTGAATTCGATTTGATTTTAGATGAGATTTTGTATGTAGGAAACAAAGATCTTACCTTTCAGATTTGGCAAAATTTAATCTCAAATGCAATTAAGTTTTCAAAAGATAATTCAATTATTCGGATCTCATTAAAAAAGGAAAGTGACATCTCTTTTGAAATTCAAGACTATGGGCTTGGAATATCTTTCGAAGATCAATCCAAAATATTCAATCAATTCTTTATTGCTAATAAATCGAGAAACAAATCAGGGAGTGGACTTGGACTTTCGATAACAAAAAAAATCGTTGAAAAATTAGGCGGCAGTATTTGTTTTGAAAGTGTAGAGAATGAAGGAACTACATTTCATGTAAAACTATTATAAATTAGTATAGTAAATATAAAAAATGACAGTTAATACAAAAAAAATGTTACTATTTTTATAAAAAGTAACGTTTTTTGTTTTTATTTGGTATATAATAAGAAAAAAAAGGGGGGATTTAGGAAATGAAGTTAGATGAGTTAATGGTTTTGTTGAAATCATCTAAAATTGTGGATGATTCAGAATTATTTGCTCGGGTTTCAATTATTTACTCAGAGACATTTCAGGCAATACAAGCATTAAATGGGAATTCTGCTCAAGGACAGGATGGATATATTGGAGTATGTGATAATTTTCTTGTTTTGTTTGAAAACACAGTATTTGGTGGTAAACCAAAAACGGAAGTTTTTAGAATTCCATTAGATGAAATTGAAAGCCATTCGCTAAAAAATAATTTATTTGGAATTACCAAATGTTTGAGAGTGAAGGTTCGCGGAAAAAAATACAAGATTAATTGTCATGCAAAATATAAAGAAAACTTAACAAAGATTGCTGAACAGATTAAATAAAAAATGTAAATAATCTACTGATGATTAAACGTCTTCAGTAGATTTTTTTGTAACATGAATTCATGATGAACGAACAAAAATATGATATAATAAAGATAACTTGATTTTTGGAGGTATATAATGACATTATTATTTTTGTTTGCTTCAACAGGGTTAAATATTTTATTTACAATTCTCATAGCTTTAGTTTTATTAGGAATCTATTTATTTCAAAGTAGAGTAGTCACAAAACATCAAGATGATATGAGTAGAACTTTGTTAATCTTTACTTATATTATTTTATTTATATTGTTTATTGGTGCTATAGTAGGTTCTTTATTAATATGGGAATATGATTTTGGCATTTTATCTGACAATTTTGTGGCACAAATGTCAACGATTTTTTCTGATAAAATTGGGATATTGATTGGTTCAATTTTTACTTTGTTTGTTGCATTGATGGTACTAAAAATATCCAAAATTGGATTATATCGAGTAGGTATGAAACCTGGTCCAATGCAAAGACGCAAAAAGACTATTGCAAAAGTAATGATGAGTATCATAAAGTATCTTGTATATCTTTTAGCATTGTTAATTATTCTAGCCTTGTGGGGTGTAAATGTCATTCCCGCACTAGCTGGACTTGGAGTTGCAGGTATTGTTATTGGTCTTGGAGCACAAAAATTTATCAACGACTTGATCAGTGGGTTCTTTATCATTTTTGAACATCATTTCGATGTTGGCGATGTTATTGAAGTAAAGGGATTTAAAGGCGAAGTTATTGATATCGGATTAAAAACATCAAAAATTAGGAATTGGCGTGGCGAAGTCAAAATCTTGAATAATGGCGATATTGACAACGTATCTAATTTTTCGTTAAATCCTTCCATCGGTATCATTGATTTTGGTATTGCATATCCTGAAGATGCACAAAAAACAATTGAATTATTAAAAGCAGAACTCCCAAAATTAAGACCACTTATTCCGGATGCACTCGATGATCCTCAAGTTCTAGGAGTAATGGACTTAGCAAATAGTTCGGTAAATATGAGGGTTATTGTGAAAACAATCACTGAAAAGCATTATGGTATTGAAAGAATTATAAGACAAAGAATCAAAGAAATATTGGATGAAAATCACATTGAAATTCCATTTCCACAAGTGGTTGTTCATCAAGCAGGTGAGTAATTTTATAATTTAATGAAGAATATATATATTAAAAGCTCTACTTTTTCAT
>JAQUZN010000103.1 GCA_028691315.1 Candidatus Izemoplasmatales bacterium
ATCTTGATTATTGATTATTTCAAAGCAGACTATGAAACGGGTGACGCATATATTACCGCAACAAGCTTAACTGGATTAGTTAATTATTGTAAAAATGAAATTGCTGGTGTGTATAAAATTCCAGTTCTTGGTGCAGTTCAAACTTCTGAATCCGGTAAAGTATCCTTTAGTTCTAGCGTAGTAACTGTTTTATCAACACTTTGTTGGTTAAGCTTAAAAACACCACAAGAAATTTCAGCAGACGGATTAGAGTGTGGAAACGCCAAGCTTTCAATTCTTTATAATAGAAACGGAATGCAAATGCAAAAAGGTGAATATTTAGACTTACAATTTGATGGAGATTTTATTTCATATCAAAGCGCAAAAAAACAACATACTATCGTTGAACCGTATTAAGGTGATTAAATGACTTGGGAAGATATTATTGAACAAGTTAATATTGTAGACTACATTCAGCAATATACTGACTTAAAAGAAGAAAATGGGGAACTTTGGGGCGTTTGCCCCTTACATAACGAAAATACACCATCATTTTGTGTAAATGAAGACAAACAAACATTCTATTGTTTTGGATGTAATTCTGGTGGAACTTTAATTAACTTTATAATGGAATACGAGAAATGTTCTTGTGCTGTTGCTATTCAAAAGATAAAAGATTTCTATAATATAACTGATGAAAACTACCAAAATATTCCAATGATAATAAAAATTTTAAGAAAGTTTAAGAAGTTCAAATCAGAAAACAAAGTTACATTACGAGAAGAAATCTCAAATCAGATATCAAAGCGTTTTATTTCTTCTAATATAAAAGAGTGGATTGCAGAAGGAATTTCACAAAAAGTAATGAATTTGTTTGGTGTTAAATATGACAAAACAGAAAACGCAATAGCATTTGAAGTTAGAGATAACGATGGAAAGTTAATCGCATTTAAGGAAAGAACACTGTATCCTGACTTCAAAGAAAGAAATATTCCAAAGTACACCTTTACAAATCCTATTGGAACTAATGATTTTTTATGGGCGTTTTACCTTAATAAAGAAAGTTGTTTTGAAAAGAAAGAAATTATTCTTGTTGAAGGTGAAAAGTCTGTAATGAAACTTATGACTTATGGTATTAATAACTGTGTTGCTATTGGAACTTCACATATTAACGATGAACAGTTGGCGTTTTTGATTAGTTTGGGGTTAAATGTTGTAGTTGCAATAGATAAAGACAAACATAAAACAATGTTCAAAGATGAAAAGTGGAAAAAGTTAAGGCGATATTGTAAAGTATATATGATTTATGATGGTGAAAAATTACTAGAAGAAAAAGATGCACCAGTAGACAAAGGACTGGAAGTTTGGAAAAGATTATATGATAAAAAGAGAATTTTATCATAGTTTTAAGGAGAAATTATTGTACGATTTAATTCAAGGAGATTGTTTGGTTGAAATGCCAAAAATTAAAGACCAATCAATAGATTTAATTCTATGTGATTTACCATATGGGGTTACTGCTAAAAATAAATGGGATACGATAATACCCTTTGATAAGTTGTGGAAACAGTATGTGCGAATCATAAAAGATAACGGAGCTATCGTATTATTTGGACAAGATAAGTTTACAGCAAAACTTATGTTGTCGAACGAAAAGTATCATCGCTACAACTTAATTTGGAACAAGGTGTTACCAAGTGGATTTTTAAATGCAGGACGAATGCCGTTGAGAGAACACGAAGATGTGTGTATTTTTTATAAATCTTTACCAACTTATAATCCCCAAAAGATAAAAGGAAATCCATGCCATAAAAAAGGAAAAGCTGTTGGAAAAATGAACGACGATATATTAAAAAACGATAATTATCAAAATTTCAAGGTTGTAGAAACCGAAGGAGACATGAAATTCCCAACTTCAATATTAACATTTTCAAAAACCCACCCAAGTAAAGCATTACATCCTACTGAAAAACCAGTTGCTTTATTAGAATGGTTAATAAGAACATATACAAATAAAAATGAACTTGTTTTAGACAACTGTATGGGTTCTGGTAGTACAGGAATTGCTTGTTTAAATACAAACAGAAATTTTATTGGAATAGAATTAGATGAAAAGTATTATAATGTTGCCAAAAATAGATTAGAAGAACATGATAAAAAACGCATTTTATCATAGAAAGGATTATAACTTTGAAGAAAATATTTTACGACTTTGAAGTTTTTATGTATGATTGGTTGGTCGTATTTATAGATTATGATACAAAAGAAAAAACAGTAATTGTAAACGAACCATATGATTTAGAAAAGTTTTATCATTTTCACAAAGATGATGTTTTTTGCGGCTATAATTCTAGATCTTATGACCAAATTATTTTCAAAGGAATAATTCAAGGTTTAGATCCTTGGTATTTAAACGGACAAATTATCAACGAAGGTAAAAAAGAATATCAACTATTAGACAGAAACAATAAAATTCAGCTTAATAATTATGATTGTTTACTTCTGAATAAAAGTTTAAAACAATTAGAAGGTTTCTTAAATCTTAAAATAAAAGAAACAAGCGTTCCATTTAATATTTCTAGAAAATTAACACAAGCAGAAATTGAAGAAACTATCGAATATTGTACTCATGACGTAGAATCAACCATTAAAGTTTTTGAAAATACAACTGAAGAATTTGATGCAAAAGTTAATTTAATTGAAGAATTTGATTTGCCAATGAGTTCTTTTGGAAAGACAAAAGCACAGTTAGCGGCGGAAATTTTGAACGCAAGAAGAAAAGAATATACTGGTGATGAGTTTGATTTATCTTTTCCAGATACATTAATTCTATCTGATAAATATAAACACATTGTAGATTGGTATAAAGACAGAAAAAATCATAATTATTCAAGAAAATTATATCTTGATGTAGAAGGAGTTCCACACGTTTTTGGTTATGGTGGATTACATGGTGCGTTGCCTAATTATTCTTATGAAGGAATTATACTTGCAGCAGATATTTCGAGCATGTATCCTTCCTTAATTATTGAATATGATTACATGTCTCGCGCTGTATCTAGTATAGAAAAATACAGAGAAATTAGAGATACTCGTTTGCAGTATAAAAAGAACGGAGATCCGAGACAGGCTCCATTAAAAATTGTGCTTAGGTGAAATTAGGCTCAATTAAAAAATTCGTTGAACGTTTATCAGCGGTGTGAATGAAACGCTTAGTTCTCATAGTAACTGATGAGTTAATTCATTTGCTAACAGGGAAACCCTTCAATCTTTTGGGCAATCCTGTGCCAAGGCTTTCTGATTGGAAAATGCAAGAAAGGAGGAAAATATGAAAGATTTAACTGGAATTAAATTTGGGAGATGGACTGTTATTGAGTTTGTAGAAAGAAAAAACAAAAATTATTATTGGAAATGTATATGTGATTGTGGTACTATAAAAATTATACAAAATCCAAAATCATTAAAAAGCAAAAGTTGTGGATGTCTTGTAAAAGAAATCAATACGAAACATGGGTTGGATGGAAACAAGTTATATCACGTTTTTAATTCAATGAAATTTAGATGTTATAACGAAAAATGCAGTTCCTATAAATATTATGGTGGACGAGGAATAATAATTTGCGATGAATGGCTTCAAGATGTTCATAATTTTATAAATTGGTCGAATTTAAACGGATATGAAAATGGTCTTACTATTGATAGAATAGATGTAAATGGAAATTATTGCCCAGAGAATTGCAGATGGATAACAAATAAGGAACAAGGACTAAATAAAGCTAATAATACTTGGTTGACATTCAACGGAGAATGTAAAACTTTATGTCAATGGGCTGATGAACTTGGAATAAATCGTTCCACACTATGTTTCCGAATTTATAATAAAAATTTTAGCGTAGAAGAAGCGTTGACAAAACCAATCAGAAAGCAAGGTCAAACGACTATCTCGAAAGAGAGTACAAATTCTATTGATACGAATTTGGAAGCGGCGAACTAAGAAGATATAGTCTGGTTCATGGGGATGATAAACCCATGAAAAACTGTAATAGCTTATATGGATCATACAAAGACAAATATAACAATTTATACGACCCAAGACAAGCAAATAACGTTTGTATTGGTGGACAACTTTTAATGTTAGATTTAATTGACAAATTAAAAAACCATATTATTTTACAACAATCCAATACTGACGGCATTTTCTTTGCAGTTAAAAATCAAGAAGAAGCAGAAATATGCAAAGAAATAGCAAAAGAATGGGAACAGCGAACTAGATTAACCTTGGAATGGGATGAATATGTAAAAATTGTTCAAAAAGATGTAAACAATTATATTCTGATAGACAAAGAAGGACATTATAAATCTAAAGGTGCTTACCTAAAAAAGTTATCTAGTATTGATTCTGATTTACTAATTCTAAATAAAGCGTTAATTGATTATTTTATCAATGGTACATCGGTTGAAGATACAATCAATAACTCAAATCAACTATCAGATTTTCAGAAAATAGTAAAAGTAAGTTCTCTTTACAAATATGCCTTACATGGTGACAAAAAAATAAAAGAAAAAGTTTTAAGAGTTTTTGCTTCAAAAGATGAGAATGCACCACAAGTTTATAAAGTAAAGTCTGAAGATAAAATTGAAAAAATTGCTAACACACCAGAACATTGTTTTATATTAAACGATAATATTCAAGATAATTCAATAGTAGAGCAGTTAGATAAAAATTATTATATTGCAGAAGCGAACAAACGACTAACAGATTTCTTTAATCCAGAAAGACGAGTTTCATCTAAACCAAAATCAGAAATAAAAGGTGTAAATGAAGAAGTCTATAATAATATAGTGGATATGGAATTAGACGAATTTGAAACTTTTGTTGATTTTTTAGTATATGTTCGTGAAAATTCAATAGCAAACAAAACCCAAATTAAGATTTTAACGCAACTAAATTTCTTTGATAAGTTTGGTAAAAATAAAAAATTAGTTGCAGTTGTTGATGAATTTTACGATGGAGAATTGAAATTCAAAAAGTCAAAAGTTGAAGCTAGAAAACAAGAAAATATAGATACACTAAAAGAATTTGAAACGAATCAAAAAGATGAAGAAATATCCATAAAAAATATGATTGAAATTAGGAAAAAGTATCTTGGATATTTCATAACTAAAGAAAAAGAAGATAAGACAACGTTAATTGTAACTAGAATACAAGATGTAAAACGTAAATCTGATAATGCAACTTTTGGAAAAAGTGTAAAAGCAATGTCATATGGTAGTGGAAAAGAAACGTGGTATACAATTTTGAATCGTCATTATCATGAGTTTGGAGAACTTCAAGAAGGAAGTATATTCAGATGTAATTCTTATAAAAATCAAAATGGGTTTTTTCATATAGATAATTATTCTGTTATGGAATTTTGAAAATAATGCTTGACAAATATTTCAAGGTGTGCTACAATAATTGTGGAGGCGACAGTATGGATTTAAAAGAAAAGTTAGAACATCAAAAACAAATTATTAATGACGTAGAAAAGTTCAAAGATTATTTTTGTAAAAGGAAATGTTTCTTCAAAGATATGACGATTATAGATGGAAGAAATTTAACTACCGAAGAACGCGACGTGTTAGATTGTATTGATTTTCCACAAAAATATTGCGACACTTGTCAAATTGATAAGTTCGTCCGAGAATTAAAAAATGAGTTCTAATTATCTACACTGTAAGTATTATATTGTCAATAAATATATACTGTAAGAATTAAAATAGTATGATAAAATGTTAGTTTTAT
>JAQUZN010000014.1 GCA_028691315.1 Candidatus Izemoplasmatales bacterium
AGCAAAAGTTGTATCCGTCTCTTTCAAAAGAGCCTTTAACGTCAGTTAGAACTTTTATATTTTTTGTACCTGAATTCACATTTATTTTAGCGTTAGAAAATTTTGGAACACTGAATGTAATGGTGTAGATTTTTGAGCCGTCAATCCAGTATTCACCAGTCCATTGCTCTTCTGTGGAATAGTGGAATTCATCAACAATTACGCTATCACCATCATATGTTTCAAATTCCATATTATAAATCCTCCTGTTTTTCTACTTCGCATCCAATGAAAAAGAAGTACCTCGAAGATACTCCTTGTAAGTAATATTTATCTAATTCTTTATCGTATCGAACGTCAGACGTAATATACTGACCATTCTCAATTTTCATCTTAACAATATCACCTAAATAAATAGCTACATCATTTGCGTTACTATCTTGATAAATAAATGCTATTTCTTTTGAATAGTCAATTTCTCTTGATTTTTCTTTATCAATTACTTCAAAATCAGCAACACTAACAGCTGGAAACATCCTATCATCCTCACGTCTGAATTGCGCCACACCACTATATCCAATTAATGATTGTGGTGTTAGTTCAATGATTCCTGTTTCCCATTTTAAAGAGTTAACATAGTCATTGTATTCTTCTTCTGTTTTGCATTGTCCAATTCCAATACCAAGTAATTTAACACGACATCTAATTCCTGTGTGCACTTGTTTCAAAGCACCATTAATTTTTATTTCTGAAATTAACATATAACCTCCTATTTTTTACGAAGTGTTTTAGAAAAATGTGTAGCGTTTATTTTTGTTTTTCCAAATTTTAAATAATCAAATCCAATTTCAAGACAATTGCTTTCGGTAGGAATCATCCCAATTCCCACTGAATTTTTAATTAAATCAACACAAATCGGTACAATAGCCATACGTACTGTTGACGGTGCTTCTGTAAGAGATCCAAATTTATCTTTAATAGATACAGTTACTGCATATTCGCCAGTACCAACGCCACTCATCGCAATAGCCACCCCACTATTAAATGATGTTGATTTAACTACCGCTCCTAATTTGATTGACTTTTCACTGATCGTATTCTTTTCAACACCACCTATTTTTATTGATTGAACTGAAAATTCTGCTAATACAGTAAAGTATGTACCAGTAACTGCATCATCAGTTCCGTCTGATTTGGAACGATAACATTTTTTTATTTCAACTTTTGGTACTGAATAAGGAAGTACATTGATAGTAAAAGCTACCTCTTTTTTGTTACCACGACTATCCGTGATTACTAATTTAGCAGATATATTACTATTGTTTGATATGATCCCGAAATCAATCGTTCCTGCTGATGTCAACTCTTTTGTTGTATTGTTAATAGTGACTTGATACTTCTTAATTGTTGCTGGCTTCGTTGTAGAAGCACAATCCGCAACTGATGATGTTGGTACAACGATTGTAAGATTACTCTTATCTTGAACAATATAGGCACTGTTTCCTGTGATTGCAGTAACAGCAGCGGTACTATCTCTAACAGTTGGATTGCTTGATGTAATCGTTGTAGGAATATTCATAGCTAGTTTTAACTCTGTTGATTCTCCAACTTTAGACGAATAGTTAACATCCGAATATGTTTCTATAACACATCCAATCGTAACTGTTCCATCCGTTGCGTTGATTGCATCCAATATCAATTTCAATTGTGCTGCACTGAATGTAAACGTTCCACTTTGCTGGCTTGCTGTTTTTGCGCCTAAATTAGTTGTAAATATCTGTTTGACATTAACGATTGAAACTCGTAGTCGATTGTAATATGTTGATAACTTAGGCGTATATTTATACGTATATGTCGTGTTCAAATAATCGGCTGCTTTTGTAAAAGAGTCGATTGAACTCGCTCTAGGAATCGTTGCGTATTCTCCTCTTTCTAACGACATGGCACAGTTTCCGCTTAACATAAACGTAGTGGATATACCACCACCGATATACGCTCCAGGGAACACTCCCCCAGAATCATGGCCAAGATTGAAATCGCCATAATGAATCAAGTGTGTTCCAGATGCGTATTTAGTTCCCAATCCACCACTCCATACATGATTCGAAAAGCTTCCTGACGTCCAAGAAATCCACTGTGGACAATATAAATATGCATGACTTCTTACAGTTGAATAATTACCGGCTTGATTTTGACCTGCAAGACCAGGTCTTAAATAGTAAATAAATCCATTATTGTTATAATCTGAATAACTAGCCATAAACCCCTCCCTACTGGATAATCAGCTGTTTAGCTGCGTTCGTATACATTGCATGATTATTCTCGAATAAAATTTTTTTTGTGATAATTTGATTAGTATTAAGCCCAGCACTGTTGATGATGGTCTGCATGACCCCATTAACCTCAACACGCATCCCTTCATTAGTAATAAAGTTCTGCGTTTTTGATTCTGATGATCCAAGATTAACAACTGGAGAGCCACTCTCTTCATAGAAACGTAAATAAACAGACAGTTCTTTTTTCATCACTGCCCCTGTTAGCTTATCTTCAATTGTGGATATTTTAGTGATTGAAGATTTCCACCCATCGACTGTTTGTTCCAATTCAGAAACTTTTTTAGAAGTTTCACTAATGCTACCAGATTGTTTATTTACTGTTTCCGAAATCGTGCTAACAGAACTATTCAAATTATCTATTTTTTCGTTTGTTTTCTCTATCGTTTTATTGATTTCATTCGTTGCGTTGTTAACCGCTCCGTTGATATCTACAATTTGATCATTTGCCATTACCCACGAAGTACCATCCCAATATTTTAAAATATTAGGGGTTACCGATGTATCCAACCACATCATAGTTTTATCAGTCGGCTCAGTAGATGATTTAATCGTTCCATCTTCCCCTTTAATCTTACTCCATGCATATTTTGTTGGGTCGGTACTATCTGCTGATACAAAATCTGTGTACTGACCTATATACAATTTATTAACGCTATCGGTTGTAGAAAAGCCACTCGTACCTGTAGCGTTATTAGCGTATGCAATATGCAAGTATGGTGTCTTTCCATCAGCACCAGCCTTACCAGGTGTTCCTTGCGCTCCGTCAGCACCTTTAATTAAAGTCCATTTATACAAAGATGGATCCGTACTATCAACTTCTAGAAAGTTAACATACATTCCTATATATGTTTTATTAGCGCTATCTGATATCGAAAAACCAGACGTTCCTGTGCTATTTGTCGCATAAGCAATGTGTGTATATTGTGTTTTCCCATTTACACCGTCTTTACCTGGAAGTCCAGTTTCTCCTTTTGGTCCTTGTAACCCATCAAGTCCAGGAGCTCCATCTTCCCCTTTGTCCCCTTTATCACCAGTAATACATGCTGCATCGGTTTCTGTAATCGTTCCATCACTATACGCAATGCGCATTTTCTGCCAAATGTACTGCCCAGCAGAGCGACTAGGCTGTGTTGTAATCCATCCAGTTGTTGGTGGCTCAGTGCTAGAGTTATTAACTGCATATAAGACAGTTGTTGATTCTCTCACGATTGAAACCCCATCACTTCCTGAACTACCATCTTTTACTAATGTAAATGTTTTTTCGGTCATACAAGTAGAATACTGATACTTAATATAGCAATAATATGTAATTGAACGAACATCATTAGAGAGTACATTATTGTTAACTGACAACACATTATTTGTAACCGTTTCCCCAGCGACTAACTCTGTTATCTCGCCACTTTCCACTCTTCTTTTCCATGTTGTTGTGAAATCATCTATATTAGGACTGAATATACCTAATTGAATGCTAGGTGTTAACGTTAATCCCCAAACAGGAGTTACATTACCAGACTCATCTAACGTTTGTGTGTCGGGCTGATTTGCAGTCAGATGTCCAATTGGTACTTGACTTTTCACTTCATCAACAATAGTTATTGATGATGTATTTCCACTCCATTCAGCAGTTGCAACTTCGCAATGGAAATTAGCTGATGCTTCCAAATCATCAGAAGTGATTGTGATTAATTTCTTTCCCTTGTGAGTATTATTCCACGTTGCATCATCTGAAGTATTGCTGGATACTCTCTTCCAAATAAAAGAAGATTCTACTGTTTCAATTTCGGTAGAACCGTTTAATAATTTAGCTGTTATTACAATAGATGAGATATCACGAGTGATTGATGTACCACTCGAAGTGATATCGGCATGATATAGACTGGTGTCTATGTCTTCAATTGTTTTCTCGATTTTTCCAATACGAGTAATAAGAGATTCCCATCCCTCAATTACACTCGTTTGTAATTTACCTGTAGAAATAAAATCTGCAACTATTGATCCATCTTGGGTAATTGCAGTTTTATAATCCCCGTTGATTCCTGTAGAAGAAAATCCAAAACCTCCCATATTCCAGCACCAAACATCTTTAGCTGTTTTAGGATCATTCGTATCCATAATATAAATAGCTCCTGTGTTTTCATCGAAATATAAATGCCCACCAAAAGGATGTTTTATCATTTCGTTTGCGTTTTCAATTGCTTCTTTTAATATGGAATCTTTATCAATATCTTGTAATTGATTTTTGATATTATTTGTTTCCTTTTTTTGTGAAGAAACAAAATCAATACGAACGTTTCCTAATTCCGCATTAACCACTTTGTTAAGAACGTTATCTCTTACGATTTTAACAACCCTAGCTTCTATATCGACGTTTAATCCAGGAACATAAACTCTGCAGTTATCACCAAGATTAATGGTTTCCATGTTTTTATATTTCTTGTATTCAATAGTTTTTGACAATTCAATGAAATCAATTTTAATTGATACGGATGGGACATCTCCGCCAGCAGAAAAGTACTCTTTACAAACATCTCTCATTTGTTGATAGGCTTCTGCTTCCGATGTTTCTTCATCAATTCCAATGTTCACATCAATTGTTTTGACGATCGGAGTTAAATAGTCGTTTATTTTATCGCTATCCACATATTTTTCTGGAAGTAATATTCCATCTTTTCCAATCGGCATTAATTTTGTTGAAACATTCGAGAAATCAAGTTCATAATCGATTCCGTTTAAATTTTTTGAAAAACGGATATCAATGCCTTTGCTTTTACCTCTCTTTTTATTGACAGTTATTTTGAAATTGTCATATGATAATTCTCCACCAAAACGTACCAATAGCGAATTATCTTCTTTGAATATTGCATCAAGAACAGTTTTTCTAACATATCTAGCTGAAGATAAAGATGTACAATCTCCGTTAACAACAAAATTGTTAGATGGAATTGTTTTTGATAACATCCACTCAAGAGCGTCTTGTGCGTTTTTTTCTTGCGGATATACATCCTCTAGTAAACAATTACCAAGATCATAAAAAAGGTGTTTTGCCAAAACGATAATTGATTTTAAATTTTTCTTGATATTTTTAATCCTGAAACATTGTCCATTTGCTTTGACTATATTTTCTTCTTTTATTGAATCAATGTAACGACCATCATCAGGGTATTCAAATTCCAGGTAGTATTCTCCGTTTAAAACTTCTGTGGTAGTTGGATTACTTATAAAGTCTTTAAGTACCCCAATCCCCATCGTTTTAAACTTCGTTTCCTTTTTGTCATAAAGAACAATCATCTATTTCCACCTCTCTTCATATTCAATAGAAATGGAGGTGATTCCAGAATAAAATGATATTTTGTTTTCTCCTGGAAATAACTTTGGAAATTCATCAATCACGACATTTGCGTTTGCATCAATTCCATTTCTTGTGCATTCTTGAAGATCGCAATCTAAAATGATTCCTTCTTCTGTGGTTTCAAAAGCTACATTATTAATAGCAATTTTCCCTTTTCCAACCACTGAAATAATCGGAGCTGTTTCTGCGTTTCCAGACACAACTATCGTTTTATTTTCTGAAGTAATGTTTTCAACCCTCTTCAAACCTGCACTTAATGGAGCTAATTCTAATTGCAATGGGAATAACCTCTCATTTCTAGAAAATACCTCCATGTCAATTTGATTCAGTATTGCACCTTGATAAACTCTTCCTTCTTCTGTTGATAATTCAATACTAATCACACCCTCAAGAAGTGCTTTTACACGATCAACGTTTTCCACTTTTAACAAATTGCATTCGATAGTAACTTCTTTTGCTTTATAAGAGCCATTATCAATATGAAGATTTCCATTTCTACCGGGCACTTCAACTGATTCAATATCTCTTGCAGCAGAAGCTGAAGGGCACATTTTTGTAATTATGATTCCCAGTTCTGTTGATGAAACGCCATTAACTTTAAACCAATACATTTATGCGACCTCCTTCTTTTTTTGCAAATAATAAAGTTCCTCTGCTATTCTTTCGATATCTCTATCTTCACGAACATTTAATTCGCTTATATTAAATTGGTTAATGATGTTAGGCTCATTTTTGTCATTTGACCACTCTTTATAATACTTTTCTAAATCACTTAAAGGAGCGATTACTTCTGGCTCTTTTTCGCCACCAACCATAAGATTGTTTCCATTCATCCCAAAAACAGTTGGGCCATTCATGATTCCACCTTTTGCGTACCATTCAACACCTATTTCTGGTAATCCATCATCTATCCAATCTAACGGATTCCAACTACCTTCAAATGTGAAATGTGGTAATTTAAAAACGGACTTTATTCCTTTCCAGATACCATCGATAGCGTCGGCTGCCTTTACGAAAGGAGCTTTAATAAGCTCTACAACGCCACCGATTAAATCTATTGCAGTTTGAATTGGAGTCCACAGAATCGAAGTAACACTGTTCCATATTGACGATAAAATAGAAGTTATTCCACTCCATATTTTTTGAAAATCAAGTGTGAAAATACCCGTCAAAAAATCAAGAATTCCAGTAAAAGCAGGCTTCAAAATATTTTCCCAAAGATTAATAATATGATTAAATGCATTTTCGATTAAAGGCAAAATCAGATTGACAAATACTTCTTGAAAGATAGGCCACAACACATTCATGATAAAATCACAAATTGCTTGAATACACGGTTGTAAGTGCGTTGTCCAAATTTCAACGATTGTGTTTATGGTATCGAAAAATATTTGTGAAATAGTTGTAAAAACCTCGTTCCAATTAATATTCAATGAGTCAATATATTCCATGATAGATGTAACGACAAAAGTTATGATATCGCACGTTGTTTGTACAATTAATGAAACTGCACCGAAAACAACTTCAAATGTAGCCTGTATTTCTGGCATGTGTGCAATAATCCAATCGCAAAATTCCTGTATCATCGGCATAGCTGAAATACCTATCTTTGTAACAAGCATACCTATTGAATCTTTAACATCATCCATGGTGTCGCCCAGCACAACCCCAGCATCTACTGCTTCGTCAGATACGACTAACCCAAGTTCATGCGCTCTTTTTGTCAAATCTTTCATACCTTCGGCACCGCCATTCAGCATAGGCATCATTTCAACACCTGATTTACCAAACAATTCAGTTGCTAATCTTGCTTTTTCTGTTCCGTTTTCCATTCCGGCAAGAGCATATAATGATTCGTTAAGCATTTCTTCTTGGCTCTTTAATTTTCCTGAAGAATCAGTTACAGAAATTCCTAATTGCGAAAATGTTTGTGCGGCATCCTTATTACCACTTTTTACCGCATCCATTTTTGAAACTAGAGTTTTCATTCCAACTTGCAATTTATCAATACTCATTCCGTTTTGTCCAAGAACATAATCCCATTCTTGATATGCTTTTTTAGATATACCAATCTTGGCCGATCCTTTATCAATCGCATCCATTGCTTCTGTTGCTTTCGTGGCAACTCCATAAAGCGCAGTAGCACCAACTACCGCTGCTCCACCAATAGCAGCACCCCACTTAGCAGCAGTACCAATGCCACTCATTAATTTACTTCCTAAACCTTCCGCTTTTTCGCCAGTTTGCGAAATGGATTTTTGCGCACTGTCGCTATTGACTAAGATTGATCCAAATAACTTAAATACCTCCATCTTCGTCCTCCATTTCTTTTCTTATTTCATCTATTTCATCAAGCAATTCGTCAGAATCTTTCATTTCAATTTTTGGTTTTTCTAACTTTTCCATATATTGATTGAAAGTAAGAAATGTGTCCTCTGTCATTTTTTCTCTATCTGATATGTACATCGGCCACATCACTTCTTCTAAGTCCTTCTTAAAGCAATATTTAATTAATTTAACGCCATGAATGATTGGCATTTTTTTTACGTGATTAAAGTCATATTTTTTTAATAAAAGCTCCTCTACCGCAATCACGTCATTTGCTGTAGAGAATTTAAAAAAGATTGCCATTCTTCCACACTAGCAACCTCTCTTAGTTCTTCTATTAATTTTGCAATTCCCATTTTTCTTATTTCGTCAGCAGGTTTTTCCAGTGGACCAGATAGAAAATTATAAATTGCCGATCTATTTTTTTTGCCTACAACAACCATGATTGTTTTCCAAATAATATCAAAGCCCACCTTCTCCTTTTTTTGATTGATAGAAATCTTCTTTATTTCATCTTTTAGCTTTAACTCATCAATCAAAATCATAAAATCGAAGCAATCATCAAGATTCAACTTTCTCATTCTAAGCACCTTCTTCCTGTGCATTAGAAGTTGTAGCAGTATTTAAATCTGTGCCTTTTGCTTTTCCGAAAGTAACTTTATAAGGAACTTCTTCAGATCCCTCTTCATAATGTCCGACATAAGTTAACTTAGAAATGATTTCCCCTTTTTCAACAAGTGTCCAATCAATATTTTCTGTATTAATCGCATTCATGATATTGATTTGAATAGGCTTACCGGTTTTTGTTTTTCCTACCCATTTCACTGTTTTATATTCAGAATCATCAATATCGAATTTTCCAGTATATGAAACTCTATCAGTTTGTGTTTCGTCTTTTTTAACACCAACATAAAGCTGGTCTAGGTCTTCGACAAGTACTTCAAGAATATTCATTTCTAATTTAACAGTCATGTCATCAATCGAAACTCTTCCTTTGACAGGACCTCTATCTCCGTCTGCTGCAATGTTGCGCATTGTTTTTTCAACCAACAACTTACCACCACCACGAGTTAATAAGGCTGCTGTTTCATCAACATAAAAAGCTCCTTGAGATAATAGTATTTCTTTAGCTTTATCCATATTTTTCTCCTTCTATAAAAAATAGCTCTGTACCGAAAATACGAGCTTAATTCTTTTAATTTTTTTGTTTTCGTCTGCCACTTTTTCTCTATCCTCAATATAATAAGTGGCAAGCACTTCTTCATCGGGATTGTTTAAATCATTCAAAAGACATTGTATTTTGTCAGCGATTCTATTGACTCTCAAATAGTTAATATTTTCATCCCACACATCAACATCAAGAACAAAATCGTTTCTCGAATAAACACCTAAATTGATTTTTCTAAAATCATATATGATGTACGGATATCCAGCATTACTTGGAGCTTCACTATCGTAAACGTCAATATCTGTTTTTTTGAGAATCATGTATGCATTTCTTTCTAAATTTTCAACATTCATTATTCTCCCTCCTGCTCACTTTCATCAATTAAAGAAAGTGCTTTTGCTTCGTTTTCTAACGCACTCAAATATCGTGATTGTATTTCAATAATTTTAGGGATATTTTCTTCTACTGATTTTTGTAAGAGTCCTTGTTTCTTTGTTGACTTTGTACCTTTTTCCTGGAATCCACCATAAAAAGCATTGGGTTTTATACCGACTTGTAAATCGGCATCTTTTTTTCTAACCCAGTATTGCGAATATTTACCGACACGACCACTTCTCTTTTTGAATAACGCATAAAATTTTGAACGAAATTTATTACATACAAATTTTCCTGTGTCCCTCAGCGCTGCTCTTGTCAGTTCATTAATCGTATAATTCACACGATCAACGTTACTTATATATTCGACATTTCCCTTTTTAATTTTAGTAACAGATTTAGGTACTGGCATCGTGAATCCCCCTTGCTAAATATAATTCAACATCATCACTATTTTGAGGATGAAAAGTTCTGACGACTGTAAATTCTTCTTCGTTATAAACAACGTATCTTTCTTTGTTATAATCAAATATTTTTACTGTAATCTGCACTTCTGGCTTTAAATTGCTAGTTTGTGCAGAGTAAAATTCTCTCATTCCAATTGATTTTTCTTCACAAAAAACCTCGATCATATTTTCACTTGATTTAATTAATTTACCACTATCGTTAATGGTTTCATTATTTTTTACAAGTTTGCATGTATCAAGCCACATCTTCTTTTTTCTCCATATAATCACTGGATAGTCGCATGTCTTGTTTCATCATTTCATATGAATTTTGATACCTTTCAATATCTTTAGAATCTTTAGAAAAATTGGCTTTGCAGTACGTTTTAACGGCTTGCAAAATTAACGCATCTTCTATTTTTTCGTCTTCTTGAACAATCCCATTAACAATTCCTTTTAACCCCAAGTCAATAAGACAAGCTGCCACAGTTTCACCGATATCTTGCAGGATATCGGCGTTCTGTGTGATTGTTCTTAATGAAGTTTTGATGCTTTTTAAAGTTTCTTCATTCATTGTTTTTTATTTTGTTGGTGTAGTTTCCGCAGCTGTTTCAGGTTTCAATAAAGAGAACGCATCTAATGTGATTGGGGCTCCGTCAGCAATTGCATATGCAATATAATCTGTTTTACGTTTTTTCTTTAAATCTTCTTGATCAAGAGTAATATTTTTATTGAAATTCATTTGGTATTCTTCTGCATCACCGCATAAAACACAATCAGCTGGAATAGAATCATCTTCTTGCACAACGTGCCCTAAAACAATACCAACTCCACCTTGCGTTGTATCCGTTACGAAGTATGGCTTTCCTGTTTTATCTAAGATGTTTGCAATCTTTGTAAAGATAGTTTCTCTAGTTGCGTACAACTCTGTTTTGTAACCAGTTTTAACTTTAGAAAGTAAACTTGTGATGCTTTCGTAAGTTGGAGTTTTAGAGAATGTAATGATTCTAGGTGTATCTTTTTCTTTTTGGATTGCAGTAATAACACCTAATGGCTCTGGTTTGAATGTTTCATCACTTCCGGGCTTTCCTTTTCCATTAACAGATCCGTGCGCAAGTGCTTTCCCCATTTTCTTAGCTAATTTTCTTTGAATGTATGGGATGAAATCTTCGATTGCCATTTCTCTCAATTTCCATGAAACACGAATCGCTCTAGATAATTCACATCCTGACAATTGATATGATGCAAATTTTTCATCACCATCTTCTGTTTCGTCTTCTTCTAAATACCATTCAGCTTCACTTGAACTATCTTCCTTGATTAATTCAAAAGTTCCTTTGATATTTAATTTAGATACTTTGTTATAGAATGGGTACATTTCTGAAATCTTTTCCCAAATTCCATTAGCAACGAATTTCGGAATTAAGATTTGTGTGTTTCCTGTATTCAACTCATTTTTAGGGTTAAATTCGTTAAACACATTTAACTCTTCGTCTGTTAATTTTTTATTCTGTAAGCGCTTTGCCCATGCAACTGTATATTTTTTTTCTTTCGCAACTATCGCTTTATCTTCACCATCTTCTGTGTTGCCTGTTTCATTAGATTTTGTTGATGGCGATACAACTGCTGATGCAATTGGATGCACTGCTCGGTTATTACTTAAAGCAGATAAGTTAGCCACAGCTTTGGCAGTTTTTTCAAATGTTTCGTCAAGGTTTTTAATTTCATCCATAATCGCATTTGCTTCATCCACTTTTCCTTCTTCTAATAAAGTGTTTGCTTTATCATATTTTTCTTTTCTAGCTTGTAAATATTGTTCTCTGTTCATTTTATTTTCCTCCTAAATTTAACAAGTTAAGTTTTGCTTTCGCAATAAAAAAATCACGTTTACTTTCGTCTTCGTAATTTTCCGTTTCTGTATTCGGTTTTTCTTTGTTCGCTTTTTCTTTGATAGCTGCGATTAATTCACTAGGAAGTCCGCCTTCAAAAGTGTTTGTAACTTGCATTAAAATTTTTCTATCTGCAAAATTGAATACTTTTCCATCGTCAAACATGATGGAGTCAACAAATCCCATATCCTTACATTTTTGTGCATTTAGATACGTTTCATGATTCATCATATTTAATATTTCTTCTTCGCTTCTTCCTGTTTTCAAACGATATGCATTTGCAATGGCAGCATCAATGTCATCTAACGACTCTGCTGCGTGTAACATATCATTTCGATTTCCTTCAACACGACAACCAGCTCTATGAATCATCATTTCTGCGGTCGGCGACATTTCGCTCGTTCCTGCCATCGCAATAAACGAAGCAGCACTAGCACAAAGTCCTACAATTTTGATCGTGCAACCATTTTCTTTTAATTCTGTGTAAATTTCACTAGCCGCATAAACACTACCTCCAGGCGAATTTATCTTTACTACGATGTTTTCGCCAATTGATTTTGCTTTATTGATATCCTCTGTGATTTTTTTAGGGCAAGTACAGTTGATTCCTAACCAATCGTATATCCACTTTTCATCATCATTTACAATATAACCTTTTACATGTATATCCACTTTTTACCTCCTCTCTCTATTCTTTTCCATTGCCATCACCAACAACTCCTGTGTCTAACCTTCTGATTGGCTTATCACCGCCCTCAATAGGACCAAGCCCCAGAGTTTCTCTCCATTCGTTCGGTAGCATCGCTCCACGATCGACTAACGCAACAAATGCAAGTTTTGTTGATAATGTAGCATAGGCAAGATTAGCTGTTTGAAAAATAATTTCATTTCCAAAACTTCTTTCTTTCCTAGTGAATAGTTTTCTTGTATATTCATTTTTACACTGCAACAAATACGGCTCTGTTTTTGCTTCATAATAAGCATTCCATTCATCTTCCGTATAAGAGCTAGAAATTATTTTTTTATTTGTATTAAAAAAGGTAATAATACGATCGTGAGTTCTATCAACCAGTGCGGCATTTGGAACATAGTCTTTTGATTCTACTTGCCTTGCTTCATCAACTGTATTATCGACTCCCATCGCTCCAACAGTTTCAGAGTCAACATTCATATATGAGTCAACAATTGCTTTTGTGTTCTTTTTGATGTCCTCTGGTTTTAACGTTCTTGTAAATTTAAATAACCACTGTATTACTGCGCTGTTTTTAACTGCTTTTACAATTCCTTGATCCGTTGTTTGTACAACTTCCATTAGTGGAAGTATCGTTTTAATCGGAGATTCGCCAAAAATATCATCGTCATAATAGTCGTTTTTTAAGTGAATGATATCGTCAGATGAACACTCCAGTTTTTTTCCGTTTTTCAAATAAAACTCATAAAACAACATTCCATTTTTATCAAAAAAGCATTTTACTGTCGTTGATACAATAGGATACATTTCATAAGGTAGTCCGTTCTCATCTCGTAAAATCAAGATATATGCATTTCCGTTCAGTTGATAAATATTGCTTACTTTTTCTTGCATTTGTTGTCCACTCATATATGGGTTTGGATCTTCTAATAAAAACCGCATATATGGATCAGGATTAATGCTTAACTCCCCATTATATCTTCTAATGTGTTTAGCAACTGCTTTCCCAGCCGCTTTTGCATCTGGTCGTATACAGGAGCGAACAATATCGCTATGATATATTTTTTTATCAAAATAAAAGTATCCATTTCCCATATCGGACACCAATTCAACTCTCGAAACAGTTTGCTTTTTTCTAATAACGTTTGATATTTTATTTAATATTCCCATTTTTTTCACCTCCTTTCTATGAAACTAAATTTTCATATTCTTCCTTGCAATTTTCATACGCAACATACGCATCCAAAAGACTTGCTAACCCATCAATTCTTCGTGTTGTTCTTCTACCTTTCACTGGCTGTATGTTGTCATTCTTATCTCTATCAACAGAAGTATTACTCATACAATATTTTAAAATTGGGTTGTCATTGTAATTTATTCTATTTGCTTTTAAATCAGCTTCTAAATTTTGCATTGGGCCACTCAATACTTTCTTTGTTTGTGGAACTGGTTTAATCGAATCTTTACCAAATGTTTCCTTCATTTCATCCACCCAATAAGATGCTGACCAATTATCATAACCACCATCGAATATATAAATTCCTGCTTCCATCAATTCTTTGTACCATTTTGTAACCTCCTTATAATCAACTCTGTTTCCTGATGTCAATCTAAGCAATCCCATGTCATACCAAATGTCATAAGGAACGCCATCCTGTTCTATTTTTTCTTCCAATATTTCTTCTGGAAGAAAATACATTTGATCAACGTATATTGTTGGATCATCTTTTATTTTGAACAATATCGTTGCGCACGTTAAATCGGTCGTTTGCGAAAGGTCAGCTCCTGCAATTCCGTAAGATGGAAGTAATTCTAGAATATTGTGTTTTGCAGGATTATATAAATCATTGAACGAAAGCCAAGCTTCAATCGACGTTTCTCGAATGTTAAAATCTTTACAAAGTAGATTTTTAACAAGCTTTTCATCTCGTTTCGCTTTATTTACTTTGTTTCTTAAAGTATCCAGCTTCTTGATTGTTCCTAATCCTGGATTCGCTTCTTTCCAATGCTTTTCATCTTTCCAATCATCACGATTATTAAGTTCATAAAAAATAGGTAATACGTGCTCATCAATCGTTCTACCTTCTTCAAATCCTCTTATAATTTGTGTTCCCTCTTCATACTTTGAATCAAAAACACTTTCTCTAACTGTTCCTGCTGTTGTTGTTATGAAAATAAGTGGTTGTTCACGAGAACTACTACCATCAACAATAACATCGTACAAATTCATATCTTTCCACGCATGGATTTCATCAAGACAAGCACCATGCACATTCAAACCATCAAGAGTATCGCTATCAGAGCTTAACGGCTTCATCACTGAATCGTTAAAATCAGATACCATTTCACTAACTAACGTTTTTATTTTGCGTAAAAGTTGTGATGATTTTCTAACCATTCGTTTCGCTTCTAACCAGATAATTTTGGCTTGATCTTTTTTTGTCGCAACAGAATAAACTTCTGCTCCTGGCTCTCCGTCAGCAATCATTAAATATAGCGAGATTGCACTTGCTAATGTTGACTTTCCATTCTTTCGAGCAACAAGCAAGATTACTTCTCTATATTTTCTTGTTTCATCAATTTTATGAACAAATCCAAATGCAGCAGCAACAATTCCTTTTTGCCACAATTCCATGATGAATGGCTTACCACCAAGTTTTCCTTTTGAATGCTTACAATAGTTTTCTATAAATTCCAAAGCATGATTTGCTTTTTTATGATTGTATTCGTATTCTGATGTTTCGTCGTAATATAAACGTTTTAATTCCTTGTATACAATTTCTACTTTTCGTGATACACATTCTCCACCATTTTCAATTTCTTCGCAATATTCTAAGATGGGTTTGTAATCATCTGGGTATTTTATTCTTTTTTTTCTTGCCATTTTATGTGATTAAGAACTCATCGAAATCATCATCTTCAGGATTACTCTTCTCTTTTTTAGGTAACAAATCAATCAATTGTTTATTAATTACTGTATAATTTTTTATCATCGTATTATACATTTCTGCTTCTGGGGACTTCTTTTTTCCCCATTGATCCTTACCATTTTGATATTCACAAGTAATTCCATTTTCGTTAATATGGACTTGTAAATCTTCTAGTGTTACACGCATGAAAGATGCATTATCAAGGAGTGAATCGACAATTTCAGTTGTTTCTTTATCCAGTTTACTAAATTTATTTTTTAATCTTCTTTTTTCTTTTTTTATACGTTCTTCTTTCGTTAAAACTTTCTTAACCATTGCTTCTTCATCCTCCTTCGACCTACACCCCCCCTTCGTGTGCGAGGCGTGCGTTACTCCGTTGTATCCCCCATCGGTCCTAGAAAAATTTTTTATAATTATTTTTAAGGGGGGACTATCCTTTTTCGTAATACCCAAACCAATTGTCAATTAACTGCACTTGCTTTTCTTTATCCTTTCTTTCTGAATCATTCATAATGTGTTCGATACATGTTTGCAAATCTGTATCAATAAAAATTAATTCTGCATCAAGTCTTGATGCTAATCGTCTGCGTTGTTCTTTCTTTGGTAGTCCAGCAATCACCCAAACATTTTTTGATTGAATGTTTCTTTGTTCAATCATTGTGTAAAGATAATCTCTAATTCCTTTTGCATATTCTAATAGATTGTCTGGAGCTTCTGTCTTACTTTCCATGCTGATTGATTGCTTAATCAAATCAAAATCAATAACAAGGTCGCCATACTCTTTATGCTCTTTAACATATGTTGTCTTTCCACTTCCCGGTGATCCATACACTATATATACTTTTGATTTCATCATATCTCCTCGTTCGTTAAAAAACACACCGCTCTTTATGTTCAGTGTGTTTCTTCTTTTCTTTTTCTTTCTATGAATATCCATGTGGCAATTCCTGCATAACGTAATTAAGTTATCAGGATTAAGCGTAATGAACGGATCATTAATATTTGATGGTCTTAGAAATATTTTATGATGTACTTCTTCCCCAGGAATTAATTCGCCATCACTATCAGTAATTCCTTTTTCAAGACATTGCTGACACAATCCATAATCTCTATCGAACGCAAACTTTCTAGCCTTAATCCACGCTTCCGTTCTGTAGAACGATTTAGCGAATTCTCTTGCCATCTTCCTTTTCTTTAAGCTTATCAAGCCACCTATTTCTTGCTTTTCGTAAAGCATTATACTTTTTATATCTTTCACAGTTCTGGCTAATCGGGCATACTTTATCTCTATATACGCAATCTCCACAAGGCGCTTTGTTAAAATTCATAGTTCTTCCTCCTACAAAAAAAAGGAGCAATCGCATAATTGCAAATGTTCCTTTTTCATACTTTTATATGATATTAGTATAGCATGGTTTTTGGCACTTTCAAGGTCACGAATGGCTCAATTTCATATTTTTGTCATTTGTGATTCCAATGTCATCAGTGCTTGATTTGTTAATCGCTTGATTGTTGCTATACTTTTTGACATCTCCTCAGCAGTTTTTTCAATCGTTAAATTTCTTATATAACGATTCTTCAATACTTTCTTTTCATTTTCAGAAAGTAAGCGATACCCTTTTTCATAGTCTTTAATAATTAGTTCATAACACATCTTTTGTTCTGTTAAATTATCATCAAGGATTGATAATTGAATTGCTTTATTCGTTTGATTACTTCCAGTATTCCCTTTTTTATATTCTGAAGTTGATTTTGTCAAACTATTTGGATCTCTCTGCTTAACAATTTCTAACTGTGCATTTACATCAATCAAATTTTCTCTGATTGATTCATAGTAACGATATCTTTTAATTATTTCATTTCGATAATTCATTGTTATATATAACATTTATTCGCTACCCTCCGCTCCTAAATTTCCGCTCAAATCTTCTTTTCCATAATCAAATTCAATAGCACAAAGTTGATACCTAACACCTACTACGTTTTGACATCCACACACTTCACAATCATATGCTTCATAAAGTTTTGTTCCTGTTCCACGTGTTAACGTTTCTAATCCTTCATGTTTATTTTCAAAAATAATTTTCAATTTTTCTTTTTTTAGCGGTAGCTTTGCACCGCAAACCTTACATTTCTTTTTACGCATTTATTTATTTCCTCCAGTTACTACCTCTTCTATAAATTTGAATCTTTCTTGGCTTTGTGTCATTGCGCTATACGCTTTATTACTTCCTGTTTCAATTTCATTAGCAAACATCTTAGCATTTGCTATCGCTTGCTTTTTATTTGCTCCATTCACTTTGATTTTATGCTTTGTAATTCTTGTTATTTCAATATTATATTCGTTCATATTGTTTCTCTTATAGAATTTTATCAATATACTGGCAATTAGCCGTATTTGACATTCTTTTCCTCCTAAAAATATGTGACATAACCCCTAAAACTGTAACGTATTTTATTTCATTGATTATGTTTTATATATTCCTTTATTAATGCACTATTCTTTTATTTCGCGTTCGTTACATTTAAAAATATGTGCAGCTTTTTTCAATCCCGTAATTTCATTAAAAAATATCATCATAGATTTTATTCCATTTATCAATTAATAAATTATATCTTTTATATTCTCGATAATTTGAAATGACATCAATCTTTGCTTGTTCATCAATTAAACTCATAATCTTTTTACAACAATAATTATTTAAAGTGTTAAATAATTGAATACGATTATAATTAGTATCACAACATAACACTAAATCAATTAATTCTTGTTTAGTGAGTAATTTTAATATTTCTTTATTAATCATATTTACCTACTTTCTTTCATAAACACATACCATCTTGTGTTATTTCCTTTTCCTTTATCTCCAATCAAAGGAACTGCATTTATAACTTTAAACAATTCTTTCTGCTTTATATCTGTTTCACTCCATTTAAAAATTAAAACACCATATACATCAAGCACCCTCATGCACTCATCGAATCCGTTTTTTATTAATTCCTTCCAGTTATTTTCTAACTTTCCATATTTCTTGGCCATCCACGAATTTGTGCTTATTTTAATCAAATGAGGTGGATCAAACACAACTAATTTAAAACTGTTATCATCAAAAGGAAAATTTGTAAAATCATAATTAGTGTCAGGATGAATATTTAATTTACGTCCATCGCATAATGTTTCATCTAATTCTCGGATATCGTTATAAATCACAGACGGATGTTGTTTATCAAACCAAAACATTTTTGAGCCACAACAAGCATCTAGTACTATTTTATTTTGTTCCATAAATTGTTCTCCTATTTAACTACCTGATAAAAACTCTGTATTGATACACAACCCTTTATGAAGTTGCTTCTCCAATTCATCTTTATACATCGTAACCTTACCAACACCAGGAACGTACACATCTACTGTTTCTCTCATTGCTGGCATTATGCAAGGCTCAACAATTGGCATTGCTACAGGCTCTAAGTAACACATTGCTTCCATTCGCTTATGATCACAAGTATCTTTAAATTGGCATTTGCTACATTCATTACTTAATTTTCTTAACACCATGTTCACTCCATTCTTTCCAATCACTTTCGTTATCGCATTCGTTATTACAACATCCATCACAAACATCACGATTGCATCTGTATTCTTCACATATAGAGCAGAACGAATTGATATACGCTAGTTTACGACATGCTATATCAAGTGCTTTATCATTTGCATTGAGTTGTTTCTCTAATTGCTCAACATTTTCATTAAGTTCTTCAAATTTTAAAGGTTGATTGTCAAAGTGTTCATTGATGAGTTCTTCAATTATTTCAATAGAAGATATAGGAATATTTATACTTCCTAAAAACTTAATATCATCAAGCGCTTCTAAACATTGTTTTTTACTCAACTTGCTCATGTTCAAACCACCTTTTTAAATTACCTTTGCAATCCCAACATGTGTCACTTAAATGCTTACAATTTTCGCATTGTGGTACACCAGTCCATTTATCGTTTTTACCTATATTGCTTATAAAATCACATGCCTTATCAAATGCTTTATCCTTTGCATTGAGTTGTTGCTCTAATTGCTTAATGTAATTCACAATAGCTTCATGAGCTTTTAAATCCATATAAACCCAATTTCCAGTTCCTGTTTCTTCATTACCTATCATCGTTTGTGTGCATAAATCTTTAAATAATGTTTGTAATGCTTTTTCTACTTCTTTATTTTTCATCTTCTATCACCTCAACTTTTTTTACGTGTGAAATTCTGAATAGGAACGATTGTGGATTTATTAAAAAATAGTATCCCATTCTATAATATAGACTTGGGTTGTTTTTAAATTGTTCTTCTCCTGTCTGATGAAGTTCGCCACAAATAACCTCATTAGTAAATATCGTAATTTTTACTATCTTACCTAAATATTTCTCTAATTGCTTTTTAGTTGGTCTTGTCATTTTTCATTTCCTCTCAATAACTCTAGTTGCTTTCGCAATTTATTAAACAAATCACCTTTATAGTCTAACTCTATACCATTTAACTTAGTGTCGTTATGTCTTAACAAATAATAGATCATACAAACAATCAGAACTTCTAATTCTTTTTTAGATAATCTGCAATTTAACACTTGTTGGATTGATTCTGTAAGCTCATTATTCAATGGCTCTTCATTTTCATTTTCTGCAAAAATAAGTTTTACAATTTCTAAATTACCATCAACAATGGAATTTAATATTTCTTGTATTTTATCTTTAATATCATTTGCTACTTCTTTTACTTTCACCGATGTATATTTCCTCCCTTGCTTTTTCCATGTCGTTTTTATCCCACATAATATAAAATAGCGTTGTTGACGAATCTTCGTGATTGTACATTTTTTGTAATGTTAGAAGATTACCTCCATTAGCATAATATTGATATCCGAACGTCTTTCTAAGACTATGCATTCCAAACACCGTATGTATTCGACAATGCAATTTAATATCCTTAATGATACGGTCTGCTTGTTGTCTTGAAATACAACGAATAGCACCATCACTCCGTTGTGAAGTGAATAAATAATCCGATGAAGTCAATTCCTGAATTGAAATATATTTTTTTATTTCTTCATGCAGTACTTTATTCATTTTAAAATTCTGCGTTTTATTCGTTTTTGCTTCTCGTATCGTTACATATCCATTTTCAACATCTTTCACAAACAGCTGCAATAGATCCTCTGCTCTAAATGCAGTATTGAATCCTAATAGCACCATCATCCTGTTTCTTCGTGCTTGATAAAGTCTTTTAAGCCTGTTTTTCTTCTCAGCAACTTCACAACATTTAGTTAGATAGCGCATAATTTCATCTATTTTTTGTTGTGATTTTATCGGGTAAGTTTGCTGCTTCCCTGTTGACTTGTATTTTATTCTTCTAGTCATATTTAACATCCGCACATTCTCTATATTCTAAATTCTTTTTTTTGCACCAATGAATGATGAATTTTTTTTCTGATTGATTTATTTTCCCATTATCAAATGCTTTTACCTGATTTAATTCATTATCGATAATTTCAATGGTAACAAGCGATTTATCAATCTTATTTATTTCTCTCATTAGAAATATTTCACAATCACCTCGATCAACCTTTGGAATATATGATTTTACACAATTTTTATTATTTATACTCTCAATTATTAATTCGTGAGGGTTTTCAACAGGATACACAATATATTTTTTATCACAATACATATATTTAATATTTTTCATGTAATTCTCAATAAATCCTTTTTCATATTTTTTATTATCAATATTACTTTTACTGATGCTCAACTCATCATGAGCCTGTTTCAAATTGTTAGGAAACATATTTTTTGTTTTTTTCATGTCAACTCCTAAATAATTACACAGTCCTAAATAATCATTGTACATATTACATTGTTGTTTTTGCTGATGAAGATACATTATCAATTTATTAATATTGATTTTAGAATCAACGAAATCCTTTTTGCAAACATTATATTTCGCTGCCATTCGCACTTTTTCAACATCGAAAATTTCTAACTCAAACATTTTCTCAAATTCTTTTGCTGATAAATTGTATTTAACAATATAACGAATGTATTTCTTATTCGTTTCAAGTAATAATAAGAAATTTTCATTATAAATGTGTGATTTAGCAATTGATTTTATATAATTCGTACAATTAAACTTGAATAATAATTCTAATTCGTTATATCTTTTATAAAGATTCATATAGTCTACGATATCAAAATACTTGATTGCTTTTTTTAGTTGCGAATACTTTAAATCACTTCTTTTTCTAATTATTTTGTTGATATCTTTTTTATAAACATTTATATATTCAATCACTCCTTCATAAGAATCAGATGGCTTTTTCCACTTTTCTAAATATTGTTCATTTTCAAAATACACAACATAATGCGATGTATATGAATATCTAACTATTCCCACGTCAACATCATAATTGTATCTTCCAATTTCAAAACAATTAATGTCAAAATCCATTTTTTCTTTATTGAATTTTTTTTTAAAAAAGAAGCTTCGGATAATCATATTGTTCTCTTTATCTGTCTGTAAATATGTAATAAAGTCAGCACATGTCCGAATGACATTGCGTTTACATATCACTTCAAATGTTTTATTACAATTTTCACACTTCAATTTTGTTTTTAGTTTTACATGATGGCAATCGTGCCAAGTCTTACAGTTTGTACAAAAGTATTTATATTTCTTTCCATGATGAAATAAAATTATTTTATTGTTTTTTAATGTCATCTTATCAATCATTTCAGAAAATATAGATGTATCTAATTCATCGATAGCAATCAATTGATTTCTTACTTCATATTTAAACATTTAGAATAACCCACCTTGCTCTAACTGAACTTTTGTTTTATTCCGTTTTTCCTTTTTTACTTCCTTGTTTTTTGCTGGCGATAAATTGATTTCTGTTACCACGTTTTTTATTGGCGACATTTCGATATCACCATTCTTGTAATATTCTATCGCCATTCCAAACACAACTTCATCATCAGCTCCGTTTGTTCTGCATCCATCGTTTGTTTCGATAGATGTCTTTAAAAATTGATTGCATATATACATCCAACACTCTTGTAATGTCTTGGTTTCCTTTTCTAAACAAGTTGCAAGTTCTTGATCTTCTAACGATTTTTTTTCTAAAAACATTCCTATGCGATGGATTGCAATATTATCTGTTTTTTTCATTTGTTCATTTAAATTCATGGTATCACCTAAAATAAACTTTCATTTTTTAAATTGTTTTCTAATTCAGATAAATAACGATATCCCGTTAAAAAATAGGACTCTTTCAATTCACAAGCAATTGCTTTTCTATTTAGGTGTAATGATGCATAAGGAACACTCATGACACCACCAAATGGATCAAACACAACCTCCCCATCATTAGACAACCATGTTATTAATTTTTTGATTAGATCCAATTGTAAAGGTGTCATGTGCTTTTCGTCTTTATCTTCTTTTGCAATTTTTGAATTTAATACATTTGTTCTGTGAATCTTAGGACATAGTTTACTGTCCTCGATCCCCCAACACGGAGAAGCTATCTGTGTCCAATTGTGAAACTGTTCATCGTTATTTTCATGTAAGATATGCTTCCACTCCTCTTCTCGTTCACATTTTTGCATAATCACAACATAATCAGCCATTCCAGTTCTCGTAATTTCTGCGAATTTCTTATAAGAATTCCACAATATACTAGCTGCCTTTGTTCTAGTTGCTTCAATTTGTGGATTAGTCCAAACTGTGATCTCGCCATGATAAATCCATTTATGCTTTTGAAACGCTCGTATCATCATTCCTCTAAAATCAATCAATCCCATTGCTCCATCACGACCTTTAAACGTTGGTATTTGTTTCAAATGCAAGCATATCAATCTACCTGGTTTTGTAATTCGATACAATTCTTTAATTAAAAAATCAAGTTGCTCAAAATACTCATCTAAATCATTAACATTGCTGAAATCTCTAACGTCATCACTGTATGTGTATAAATTAGCAAATGGAAACGATGATATCGTTAAATCAATGCTATCTGCAGGTAATTGTTGACAAACATTTACACAATCATCATTGTAGATCGCAAAGTTATCTCCTTTTTTTATCATAAGAAACTAGGTTGTTCGATTTTTTCAGAAACAACCTCATCCACCTCTCTTTCCTTTAGTTCTATTAATTGAATTTGTTTAACTGAAGTATCCATACTATTTTTCAATCGTTCTTGATTTTTTTTCTTTCTATTGATTACATTTAAAATGTTTTTTTCTGTAGATCCTAAAACAATCCATGAATTCACTTCATTAATTTGTCCAAAACGATAGATCCTTCTTAGCGCTTGGTAATAATTTTCATAAGAATATGTCAATCCACAAAAGATAACATTGTGGCATTTTTGAAAATTCATACCATATCCAAAAATAGTAGCTTTTGAAATTAATATTCTAATCTCTCCATTTTTAAATCGTATCGTTGCATCTTCTTTTTCTCTTGGCTTATTATCCCCTCGTACTTCTGTAGCTTCTGGTATGTAATGTATTAGCCAGTCTGCTTCATAATTGGTATCACACCAAATGATAAACTGCTCATCACAATGTTTTTCAATGATAGCAGCACATTGTTTAGCTCTATCTTTCGCTGTCCTCTTTTTTTCTTTGTGATATCCTGTAGCTGACATATTTATATTTCCGAATAACCCATCATCAATATTGATTTCATCATTGAATGTATCAACAATAATAATTTGTTCATTTAATTTTGGAAGTACATATAGGCTGTCGTCAAATCCTATATCAGAGGGAGTATCAATATTAATACTCCATGAGCAACACCACCGATAAAAATCTCTTGTGGCGTGTCCTTTGAGCCGCCAGTCGCCTGTTTTAAAATCATTGATGAAGTAATTGCTCAACGCTTGAGCTGTGCTCATAACGCCTAGAAAATCAGCGTGATTCAATAATTCCATCAAATCATTTGGTGCAGGTGTAGCAGTACAACACAATTTATATTCTGTGTTGCTAAAATACTTTTTCAATTTTGTTCGAGTAGATCCAGTATAATTCTTTAAAATAGAAGATTCATCCAAAACCACACCGACAAATTCATCACAGTTAAAATGATCTAACATTTCATAATTTGTAATATTAATACCTTTTTTAACATCTGCTTGCTTTTTGCATATAGTTACTTGGTATCCTAATTTTGGTGCTTCTTCTAAAGCTGTTTGTTTCGTTACACATAAAGGTGCTACAATCAATACATTTCCACCTGTTTTAGTAACTACATTAAAAGCCCATTCTAATTGTTGCAGTGTCTTTCCTAATCCACATTCTTCAAACAAACAAAACACTCTATGATGCAGCGCTTTCTTTACACAAAACTTTTGAAAATCAAATAATTTACTATTTAATTGATCGACATCAACATCAATTCCATATGTCTTTGTTTTGATACTCTTGTTTTTAATAAAATCTAAGTATTCCATTAATCAACTCCGGGTATTTTTGTTCTCAATAAAAATGTTCTGTATTTCGATTCTTTTGCATCAAAACAAATGTTATTTTCATTTACATGAATTGTTATATTTTCTTCGTCAACAAGAGAAATCATTTTAATGAATTTTTCAATATTGAATCCAAAATGCATTTTTTCATCAAATCCCTCTATTTCTGCTTGTACATCAACAGAAATATCGCTTTTATCTGTTTTTCTAGATAAAATCATTTTGTTGTTTTCGATGAAGAAAACTGCGTATTTATCTAATTTATTAATTAGTTTTAAATCATTGATCACATCCTTTGTATTGAATGTTATTGATTTTTCATATGTAAATTGATAGATATCAACTCCTTTTGGAATTCCTAACGCTATCAAATTAGAATAATATTCTATTCTGTCAAAAATCGGATCATCATATTCAACTATGATAAATTTATTATTGTGTTTTATTTTCGTGTTTTCATTCATTAAAGTGAAGTTAAATACCTCTTTAGGAATATTTATAAAATCATCAATTTCATTTATTTCTGTTAAATTTGATTGGTATGTTAGAAAGCTATCGGATGCTATAATTCGATTGCTTTGTACGTTGACACCCTCCATCATGATTTTCAACTTATCAACACCAGTAAATTTGGATGCATCATTAAGAATACAACAATCTACGTTTAGCTCTTTTAAATCATTAAAATCATGTGGATTCTGTTTCATATCAATCATGTTAGCTAATGACAATTTTATATTCCCTGCTCTGACATTGATTTTATTATTTTTAACGCTTATATCCATTTTGTTAAATCCAGACAATATTTTATAATCATCTTTACTTAAAACAAATGAGATATCATCTCCTTCAATTCCTTCCTTTTTCATCATGAATCCTTTTTCTAAATTATTATGATTATGGAAGTGAATTATATTGTTTGATAACGTAATTTCATTCACTTCCATTGGATGAATGAATAGCTTACCTTCTAATTTCATTACTATCACCTATCTATAATCACAACAGATGAATCTGGTTGAATCGGCAATTGTGAATCCTTTCCTTTCTATTTTTTTGCTTTTCAAAGTCGTAAGTTGCAACATATCTCGCATTTTGTGCAATCACTTCAACGTCATCATACTTTAATTCCAATCCATCTTCTTTAATGGCTTCATCTAAACTGCAAGCATCAATGTCTATGTACACTTCCGGGAATACTATTTCTTCTGCCACAAATGCATTTGAATAGCATCTTCCATCTTTATAATTACGACACGTTTTACAACATTTTTCCATTTTAATATTCCTCCTCATACTGTTTAGCTGTATATCCTTGTTCTTTCCAATTCTTCAAAATGCCTTCTGCATACTTCATTGATTTGATACCTTTGATTTCTGCTTCTCTAAAAGCATATATAATCATTTTCATATCATAAAAAGATGTCATACGCTCTAGTATTTTCTCTTCTTCTATATCAAGCCCTTCACCTAAATAATCCTCTATCTTATTTTTTAATTCTATTAAATTACATTCCATTTCATTACATTCTATTTCATTTCTTTCTATTGGTTTATTTCTGCATACATTTTTACCGTTTTTGTCTACAATTTTTAAGTTTTTGTATACATTTTCGTTAAAATTGTCGCAAAGAAAACTCTCTAGCATTACCACTTCTTTTTTTCTAGAGTTTGTTTTAACAAAATGATTTTGTATGGATGTAGATGTCAGGATTCCCAACTCCTCAAACCTTTTTTGATCGAAGAAATCACGTCTGACTAAAAATTCTACAACGTCAGAAACAAGTTGAGCATTCACAACTATTTTAGCTGCAAACACTTCACTAATCTCCTTTGACCAGATGCAATAATATCCTTTATCTCCGTATATACGGCATAGCAATTTAATCCACACCGCATATCCCTTGATTCCGAATCTGGCTTCTAATAATTCGATAGTAGGATCATCTGTTTTTGTTGATAATAGAAAGGAAGGCATTCCCTTCCAAGCCACCATCAATCACCTCCTGTGATCTTTATTTTTAAAAATATAACTTATGTTCGTTTGATAAACAAATAACATATATAGAAACACAAATAATTTATGATGTGTTATCCATTTTCTAATTCTCCTGTATCTCTTTTTCATACTATAGATTACTCAATAATTTGCTTCCACATGCTAACGATATCATCAGAATCATCGGCTTCACTCCATCTTATTCTAATGTCATCTATCGTCTTTAAACCGTGAATATCTATATAAATATCCAACAGTTCAAACATGGCTGTAAGACCTTCTTCTGCACTCTCATACGTGCAATAGTTGACACCACATCTGATACCTGCTGGATTGTTATTTTCTACCCAAGGTGCACTTGTTCCGCTTCCTGTTTCCCACAAAAATGTAGCAAGTGCAAATCCTGGATCAACTTTATAATCAGTGGACATTTGAATAAATAGATTTGCTGTAAAATTAAAAGGAGATTTGTTGATATATCCACTGACTTTTTCAATCGATGTTAAATGAGTATCAACTCTCGTATTAACATCTATTCATTTAGCACTTTTATTAAGTTCCTGTGTCAGAATGACATTGTCAGCTAATGTAGCTTCATACTTTTCTCTCAAATCATTTGTTTCATCTTTTAAGATGTCTACTTGATTCTCGAGTTCATTCTTTTCAGCTGCTAACGTATTGTAATTAACGACACTATCTTTATACAATATCTCTTTGTATTCTTTATTCATTTCATCAATATCATGCTTATACTGCTTAAATTCATTTTCAGCAGCAACATACTGATAAACATTTGCTGTTAACGATAATGCGAATAGCACGCTAACCATTTTTAAATGTTTTTTATATTTTTTATAATTAATAAATTTTGTTTCTTCTTTCAAAACTTTTCCTCCT
>JAQUZN010000104.1 GCA_028691315.1 Candidatus Izemoplasmatales bacterium
TCACTCAAAAGTTAGATTATTTAAAGACGTTAAATGTGGGAGTAATCTATTTGAATCCAATCTTTACAGCATATTCAAATCATAAATATGATACAGCAAATTATCTGGAAATAGATCCAATGTTTGGGACAGAGGAAGATTTTGTTAATTTATGTGAAGAGGCAAAAACACGGGGAATAGAAATAATTTTGGATGGTGTTTTTAATCATACTGGTTGCGATAGTCTTTACTTTAATAAATACAATAACTTTCCAACAATCGGAGCATTTCAGTCAAAAAAGTCGCCATACTATGATTGGTATAAATTTAAAAATTACCCTAATTCTTATGAATGTTGGTGGAATTTTAAAAGCCTTCCTAGTCTAAATCAAAAATGTCCAGAGTATGTTAATTTCATTACTGGTGAAAATGGTGTCTTGAACAAGTGGCTTGATTTAGGGGCTAAGGGATGGCGTTTTGATGTTATCGACGAACTGGAAGATGATTTTATTAAAAAAATCAAACAGACAGTTAAGGCAAATAACAAAGAGAATATTTTGATTGGTGAAGTATGGGAAGATGCTTCTAATAAAATTGCTTACAATAAGCGAAGATCATATTTTTCTGGGGAAGAAATTGATTCAGTAATGAATTACCCCTTTAGAGTTGCCATTATCGACTATATTATGAATAATAATTACATTGGACTTCGCGATAGAATTCGCTCAATCATAAACAATTACCCTAAACATGTTTTGGATAGTCTGATGAATATTCTTTCCACTCATGATACAGTCAGAATATTGACCAAGTTTTCTTCAATAGATTACCACTTTTTATCCCGAGAAGAACAAGCTGAATATGAAATGTCAAGGGAAAAGTATTATAGTGCTCGCCAAAAATTAAAAATGGCTACAGCTATTCAGTATACACTTCCGGGGGTTCCTTCAATTTTCTATGGAGATGAAGTGGGACTACAAGGATTTAAAGATCCTTTCTGTAGAAAGTGCATGCCTTGGGATCGCTTTGATGAATCAATTCTAGAATGGTTTAAAAAATTAGGAAAGATCAGGGAGAATAGAGTATATATTGATGGATATTATCAGGAAGAGGTATGTGAAAATGGTATTTTTGCCTTTTCTCGAATTAAAAATAGTCAAAGAATAATGACTATTGTTAATAATAGCCACTACGATTATATATATGAATTAAAAAAGGGATTTGATCTAATCAATCAGGTTAAAATTGAGGATGAAGTAACTATCCCCGCAAAAAGTGCTTTAATAATCTTAGTTGGATAAAAGTGATTGAGTAATTTTAGTTGCTCAATCTTTTTTTATGACGATTAAAATTAAGACAAAATCTTTATATTGTTATTTAAGGCGATTTGTGATATCATTTTATATATAATTGAGATATGACTACTTGAAGGAGAAAATATGTATAAATTAACTCTAAAAAAGGGTGAAGAAAAAAGAATATTAGCCGGACACCCCTGGGTTTACGCCAATGAAGTTCAAAAGATTGAAGGTCATGATATTCAGGGAAGTATTGCTAGAGTAGAGGCTTATGATGGCCGCTTTATTGGGTATGGCTATATTAATCATGCTTCAAAGATAATTGTTAGAATTTTGACACGGGATGAAACTCCTATTGATCGCAGTTTGTTCTATAATAGAATCAAAGAGAGCAATGATTATCGCCTGTCTTTAGGGTACAGCGATAATTATCGTGTGGTTTTTGGAGAATCTGATTTGCTACCCGCATTAATTGTGGATAAATATGGTGATTATTTGTCAGTCCAATTTTTAGCTTTGGGGATGGAAGTTCGTAAACAGATGATAATTGATATTCTGGTTGAGATATTCAATCCAAAAGGAATTTATGAAAGAAGCGATGTCAGTGTTCGCGAGAAAGAAGGACTTCCATTATTTAAAGGACCAATCTATGGCGATTTTAATCCTCAGGTAGAGATTGTTGAAAACGGGTTAAAAATGATTGTTGATTTAGAAAATGGTCAGAAGACGGGATATTTTCTTGATCAAAAAGAAAATCGTGATAATTTAAAATACTATGTAAAACAAAAAGAAGTTCTTGACTGTTTTTGTAATGTCGGGGGATTCTCTCTTTGTGCCAGTAAGTATGGTGCTAAGTCAGTAACCGCTGTTGATATTAGCGAATTAGCGATTAAAAGTGTAGAACTTCATGCAAAGATGAATAATTTTACCAATATAGAGACGATTACTGCTGATGTCTTTGAACAACTTCGTAATTTTAAGAGGGATAAGAAGATGTTTGATGTTATCATCTTAGATCCTCCAGCTTTCACAAAGAGCAAGGATACAGTAAAAGCGGGGTATCGGGGATATATGGATATCAACATTGCTGCTTTAAAACTGTTGAGGAAAAATGGTTATCTGATCACCTGCAGTTGTTCCCAGCATTTAACTCTAAATCTTTTTCTCGATATGATAAAAGATAGCATTGTTGAAGCAAAGGTTACTGCCAGGATGATTGAACTTAGAGGTCAGGGAAAAGATCATGCTACTTTAGTCGGTGCTGATGAAGCTCTATACCTAAAAGTGGCAGTTCTTCAGATAATATAATGGTTTAAAATAAAAATGGTAGATTATTTCTACCATTTTTTTATGAAGATAATTTTTTGATGAATCTTTTATATAAAACTATGATCCAAATTATGGATGATATCATAGATAATAAAAAGAAAATAATACCAGGTTCCATTTGAAACTTAGCAATCCAAAAGGAAGGAAGAATGGAAAAAACATATTGAATATTATTATCTATTGAATAAGGGATGAACATACCGATGATTACTAATCCGGATAATTTAGCAATAGCCATTCCTTCTACTTTATTATGTGAATAGGAAAAGACTATCAAGGATACAGAAATACTCATCAAACTGGTCAATAGACAAATGATAATCATCATCGCAAAAGACCATTTGTTAAGTGAAAATATCAATAGAATTACAAGAGAAGCTAAAGCAGCAATTATTGAAGGAAAGATTAATCTAGAAATTAGATAGCCTTTCTTTCTGATTGGGGTTATAGCTAGATGATTGATAATATTACTATCAAATTCATCAAGCATTGTCATCGAGGCAACAAAACAAAACATATATGGTGTCATTACCGCAAGCATCAAATCGAAAAGGACATAATAGTCTTTAAAAAAGTCTTCTTTACCAAGATTGTTAGCAATGATTCTTTCACCTAAAGGAACACCAAGTTTGAATAATAATCCCATCAGTATTGGAGCAAAAAGAACGACTAAAAGTATTCCATCTTTTGATACTTGAGTCACCAGCATTTTAAAGGATTTCATCGTCGCCTTCATCACTTCTCACCACAAATCTTTTTCAAATTTTTATTCACCAGCTTAAAAGCAAGATAATAAGTAATACCTAACCATGTTGTAAGAGATATCAGAGATAGGATAAAAGAACCTTTAGAGGATATCATGGCAACAATTGCAATCCCTGGATGAATAATAAACCAGGGATTATCTTTTCCAAAGATGTAAAAAATTCCTGGTAGGACAATTAAAAGCATTATAGGAATAATGTACAGAATGAATTGATTTAGCGATTTCGATTTGAAGGCTAAAATTAATCCTATAGAAGAAAAAATTATCGATCCCATTAGTATTCCTATTATAAAAGTCAAATAATTGGATATAGAATTAGCATATATTCCAAGAATCAGACTGACAACAAGAGAAAGAAAAGCAAGAGACAGCAATTTTGATAAAAGATATTCACTCGATTTTATTGGAGCAACTGCTAAAGAGTTGAAAGTCTTTTCTGAAATTTCTAGTTGAACAATGGCTCCCATAAAGACTAGACCCATAATTGAAGGGTCGGTAAAGATTAGAATCCAGGAGGTCTCTTTAATCCAGTCGGTTGGAAGAATAGTCAGAGAAACGATGTAAAGCAAGGTGAAAATTAGATATATGAAATAAAAGCCATATTTAATTTGAAACTTTATATCACCTAAAAAAAGATTCTTTAGTTTCATTCCAGTGTCCTGCCAGTAACTTCAATGAAGATATCATTTAAACTCGGTTCACTGCTGTGAATTGATGTGATTTGATTATTAGAAATGGCTTTTCTAAGGGTATTATCACTCCCAGTTTCATTAAGAGCGATTTTTGATGTCAATTCTTTGTCATTATCAAAATAACTATATTCGATTATCGCTTTTTTTCTAGACATGATTAAATTTCTAGGAGTATCAATGATTCTAATTTTCCCATCAACAATGAAAGCTACCCGGTCACATAATTCTGTAGCATCATACATATTATGTGTGGTTAAGATGATAGTCTTTCCCTTAGCTTTCTCCTGAAGAATGATATCTTTAATAATCTTAGCATTTGTTGGATCAAGACCACTTGTTGGTTCATCTAAAAAAATTATCTGAGGATTATGAAGAAGGGCTTTAATAAAATTAAGGCGGGACTTCATACCTTTTGAGTAATCCATGACTTTCTTGTTAGCATCGAATTGCAAGCCAACGCTCTCTATCAACTTAGAGATATCCTGAGTTCTAGAATAAAGAGAAGCAAAAAATTTTAGATTTTCAAGAGCTGTTAATTTCTCATAAAGACTAGGAAATTCAAAATCAACACCGATATTTTCATAAAAATTGGCTTTTGCTTGTTTAACTTCGGTATTATTGACAACTACACTTCCCTTATAATTTGAAAGGACACCAGTAAGTATTTTTTGAAGAGTACTTTTTCCAGCACCTGATGGTCCAAGAAAACCAAAAATTTCTCCATCGTTTACTTCAAAACTCAAATCCTTCATATACGGATTTTTCGTATAACTAAATTCTAAATCATTTACTTTTATCATCATTAACCTCACTTAACATTTGGGTGACCAGACCTCTGATCGCTAATTTTAAAGCATCATCAAAAATATCTATTCCTATTTCTTTTTTGTGCAGTACTGAAACTAAGATTAATCTCATGGCGGCACTATATTCTTCAATGTGTTCTTTATTCATATTTGGGAGAATCGAAAAAAGTTTTTCAGTAATTGAGTTATCCTGTTTGGCATGTTCTTCACTGCTAGCATAGGGAATTTTTCTCATTACTAATTCCAAATCACCACCAGTTACAAAAGAGAGAAGAAAAGAATTGTCCATTTTCTTGTACATATTAAACATTAAATCGGTGATTGAATCCACATTGATATTGTTTTTTATGCTTTCTATCGTATTGAGAAATTGATTTTGGATATCATCGTGCTTTTGCCTAAATAGTTCAAAAAACAAAATTTCTTTTGATTTGTAAAAGAGATAAAAAGTTCCCTTTGGAATTTTAACTTTTTTGACGAGGTCATCAACAGTTGTCTTTTTTGCTCCATACTGTTGAAGACTATCTGCTGCTGCTAATTGTAATTCTTTTTTTATAGCTATTTTTTCAAAGTCTGTCAGAGCTTTGGGCATAACATCACCTCATTTGACTAAATATGTATACATAGACATAAGTATATCGCAGTACTTTATCTTTGTCAAGAGGACTAGGTAAATTTTAATAAAATTATCTTGAAAATGGCGATTATTACAATTATTTGAACTATAAAACCATGCTTTTTATTGTAAAAGTTGTGTAGTTGTGGTATCATATTTAAGAGAAATAATAATTTATATTTGGGAAGGAGCAAACATGAAAAATTACGTTTTAGCGATTGATCAAGGAACCAC
>JAQUZN010000105.1:0-1205 GCA_028691315.1 Candidatus Izemoplasmatales bacterium
ACTTTATTTTCATCAAGAATAATAATTCTGTCACTAAATACACAAGATGACATACGATGAGAAATATATATAGAAGTTCTATTTGCCACTAACTCACTAAAGTGTTCATATATTTCAGCTTCAGCAAGTGGATCTAGAGCGCTAGTAGGTTCATCTAGAATAATTAATGATGAGTTTTTGTAAAACGCTCTTGCAATAGCAAGCTTTTGCATTTCGCCACCGGACATCTCGATTCCATTCTCGTGATATTGTTTGGAAAGATATGTGTCAATTCCATCATCTAAACTAGCAATTTTGTCGCCCAAACCGGCTTGATTAATACAAAGTAATACATCTTCTCTATTATTCGATTCCATATCAATATTTTCAAACAAAGTAAGTGCAAACAATTTAAAATCTTGAAATACAGCGGCAATTTGACTTAAGTATGAATTGTACTGATACTTTTGGATATCTATACCGTTCCAGTAGATTGTACCAGAAGTTGGTTTGTATAAACGACAAATCAATTTTACCAATGTTGTCTTCCCTGCACCATTCAAGCCAACAATACTTATCTTTTCACCTTTATGGATTGTAAATGAAATATCATTTAAAACAATGTTTTCTTGATTTGGATAATGAAATGATACATTTTCAAAACAAAGTGAATTCATTACATCAGCGACTTCTCCTTCTTTATAAAGTTCTTCAGATTCTTTCAGTTTCATTAGTTCTACTAGTGGTCCCAGCATTTGAGATGATGTTTGAAATCTGAATATACTTGCTATAAATCCACTTAAAGCTTCCGAAGTTTTAGTTGCGGCTGCTACTAAGAAAACAAATGTACTTATACCAAGGCCGAGAGTTATTGATTGAGATCCAACTAAACTATATATAGAAACAATTTGAATAACACTAATAATTGTGAATATACATCCATGAAATCCCTTCTTCAAGAAGTATTTTATTAATACATTATTGGTTTCCTTTAAGAAATAATTGTATTTATCAAACATCAAATCTGACAATGGGTAAATGCTAAAATCTTTCGCACTTGAAACATCTGATACAATGACTTGATAATAGTTAAATTTGCGATTAATTGGTCCTAATTTATTGGATATTAACACATTTTGCTTTGATGAGAATTTCGAGTTGATTGTATACAACACCAAAGTGCCAAAAATAATCAATAATATCCATGGGTTAAATGTAATCAATAC
>JAQUZN010000105.1:1305-5715 GCA_028691315.1 Candidatus Izemoplasmatales bacterium
CCATATTCAAGAAGCTTACCATTCTCTAACAAAGCTATATTATCGCAGAATTTTGTGGACGCTAAACGGTGAGATATAATCACTGCTGTTCGGTTGTTAATAAGTGTTTTAAAATTCTCGTATATTTCTTTTTCAGCAATTGCATCTAGTGAAGCGGTTGGTTCATCAAGAATTATAATTGAAGTGTCTTCTTTACATAAAGCTCTTGCGATTGATAGTTTTTGTTTTTCTCCACCACTTAATTCAGTTCCACTAGGATCAATGACTTTTAGTAATTCATGATGTTCTTTTTGTGGCATGGATTGAACCTTATCATATAGCCCTACAAGTTTTAATGCATTCATAGCCTTCTCGTGTTCTATAGGGTCTTTACTTAATCCAACAATGTTTTCAAGAATGGATGCCGCATATACTAAAACCTCTTGAAATATAACGGCCAATTTTGTGCGATAATAGTTTAAATCAATTGTTTTTAAATCAACACCATTAATCAAAATAGTTCCTTCGGTTGGCTCATAAAAACCACTAAGTAATTTCACTAAAGTGGTTTTCCCAGAGCCATTTATACCTACTAAAGCTAACCGCTCACCAGAGCATACTTTTAGATTGATATTCTTTAGAACATACTTTTCAGAATTTGGGTACTTAAAACTAACGTTGATTAGTTCTATAGAAACTTTTTCTAGATCAATCTTAGTTCCAACTTTTTTAGGAAAATATTCTTCACTTTCAAGAAAAGCCATATATTCACTTGTATAACTCGTATCCTCTTTGATTTTTGCTAGTAATGTAAACATTTTTTGTAATCCTAATGTAATAGCAAGTGTCGCCCATATCGTTGACGAAACTTGCCCAATTGAAATTTCCCCACTCATATATGCATTTGCCGTTAACAAATACGTTAATCCGTTGGTTATTGTGATAAAGAATATTCCTGGAATTGTAAACCTAAATCCAATAATATTGAGCTTTTTAAATAATCTTGTATATACATTAGACTTCTCTTGATGATTGGCATGAAACTGTTTTTGAATTTGGTTGATTCTTATGTCTTTTCCATAAGAAAAATCGTGTCCTGTGCAAAAAAAATACTCTGCTTTTCGCTCTCTTTCACGAAGTTCATCTCGATTCTCAAATTTGTATTTCTTACCTTTTAGATCAAACTGATATTGCAGGAATGATAGTACAAGCGCAACTACCACAATTATAGGACGAAACAGACCTAAGAGTATTGTTAGTCCAATTACTGATAATATTTCTGGAAACAAAGCAAATATACTTCTTAATGTTCCCTCATAACCACTATCGTTATTCCCAATTGCTGCCCAAAGTGCAGTTGATCTTTTTGCTTGAAATGTTGGGTCTTCTAAATACCGATATGAAACATGTCGATACTTTTTAAAAAATATTCCACCTTGCAAATTATGGATTGCCATAGCATTACCACTAAAAATGTTTTGTGTTATTGTTGACACTACCATTAAAATAAGCATTGAAAATCCATATATAAAAATCCACAAAAATAAGTTATCAATATTTTGAGCCACAATTGCATCGATTATATATCTTGGGAATAATACAGTTACAATGTTTAATATTCCTTTAGACAATCCAAATAAGATAAAAATGTAGAATAAGAAACTCGATTTTGCTTGTATAATGCCACTTATATGAAATTTTAATACTTCCCAAATTGTATATTTAGTTTTCATACTATACCTCCATCAACTAACATCATTGTATTGCAGCATAATAAAATAAACAATCAACCCTTAGTTGCGTTTTTTAAATAGTTACAAATATACTGAAATTTCAAAATAAAAAAGAATCCTTTATGGATTCTTCAATATTGATTTTGATAAACATTGCTTTCTGTACATATTAAAGTTAAAACATAAAACACAAAGAGGCTTGAATTTATACTCGATTTCATTAGATATAATTATTTATGATGTGGCTCGTTGTGACATAAATAGTTGGAAAATATTATTCTATTCATTAGAGGCTAGATTAACCCACTGTTCAATTTACATCCAATCAATTTGGATTAGGTGTTCTTTAAAACAGAAAGTAATAAAAACTTTTGTACATATAACTCATATCATAATTAGTAAAACATTATAAATACACAATCTTGCTACTAATTATTATTATTTCAATTCTATAGAAATCTAGACAATTAATAAGGGCTAAAGTTCGTAGTAATGTGTTGTCATAATTAACATTACTCGTTTGTTGTAAACCGTATAACTCGATCAAGTATTTCATACGCACTGTCATATTTAAATAATGCTATTGCTTCATCTATCGTGAAAAAAGATATTTTGCTATCAGGCTCTTTGCTTTCATGAATTACATCAGGAAAATCTCCTTCCCACTTTGTTATAATAAAAACATAAAATAAAACATTGATTTTTGGAACAATAAGCCCCCTAAAAAGGCTTTTTCTAGAATGTTAATCTTGTCACTAAACTCTTCAGATACTTCCCTATATAGTGCATTTGTAATGTAATCACTGTTATTGCGTTTATCTTTAATTTCAATCGTTCCATTTGTAAAAAAAGTTTCAACATTAAAGCCCTTTCCTCTATCCTCTAGAAGCACTTTGTTGTCTTTGTAGAAACAAAAAACTACACCTTCAATAAGTCCATTCTTATATGATTTAGTATTAGTCATTTTTTAACTCCTTAATTGTTTTTTGGATTAGCATTCCATAAACTACTAGAATATACGCAATACCAAAAATGTGCAAGATTGTTATCCAGCAACAATTATCCCAGTTGTCCATTCAATAGTAATAATACCACAATCTACATATCCTTGCATTCGGGGATCAATAGTATTTCCTACATGAATCGAGACTTCTACTGAATTTGTTTTATAATTTATGAAGAAAGTCATAATGTTAAAATGAGTGTTATCAGCTCTTAAAATATCCATAACAGTACTTAATTCTGAATAACTATATAAAACATATTCCCATAGAGTATTACTGTTTTCAATTAAATCAATTAGTTCTTGAGGTGAGTTTTCTTTAATACAGATAACGTATCCTAGATCACTTGTGTGAAACCCGCCATAAAAATTATTGTAATTCATATACACATATTGCATTATACTTTTAGGGAAGTTTCGTTCAATTTCATTGTACCTAATTTGTTCAATCTGGTCATCTTTACGTATAATTTCTTTGTTAAGAACAACATTGTTTACATATAAAAATGCTGAGATTATGCATACAGAAATAAATAGTAATAATTGTAAGAACTGAAGTGGTTCGATTAGACGGGGTTTTCTCCCCCTAGTATGAAGCATTTTGTTTATTTTCTTGTTATATATAAACTGATAAACAAAAATCAAAATTGAAAACAAAATTAGAACTGAAACAATTACTATCGTAGTGTTTATGGTTGTCATATCAAATCCTCCAATATTTATATTTCTAAAAATTCAATAAATGCGCTCTTGTAACTTCTGTTAACATAAAGAGTGTCAAAATTACTCATAGTGATTATAACCCGTGAATCTAGACTGCTTTTAATTTTTAGAATATGAGACTTACTTACTATTTGTGATTTATTGATTCGTATATACTCTTTTTCATCAAGAATATCAAGCAATTCATATAATCTTTCATTTAATTGATATCTTCCGTTTATCGAATGTAAAAATACTTCTCTACCAAAACTTTCAATATAAATGATATCTTTCCACAAGATAGGATACCATTCATCATTCAACAACCCAAATAAGGGTTTGTTTGAAGCATTTCGATCCATAAAAACTAAACTTGAATTCATATCTATTTCAAATCCAGCAGATTTTAACAAGGAAGAATACTTTTCAAAGTCACACGAATCACACACTATTTTTATCTTCATCTAATCACCGCTTTCATTATAAATAAACAGGTATTAAAACACAATAGCTGTGTAATAAGTTACTCTTTTTCAAACATAAGTTACAGAATAAAGAAGTTCCTCCTATCAACAATAAAGCAGATAAATCTTGGATTAAGTGCTTTATAAATAGTTAGCAATAATAAACTTATGTACATATAAATCATATCATAAATAGATACACATTAAAATAAATAAAAGAAAAAAGCGACTAATTATTAGTCGTTTTAATGTTTAACTGGTGAGCCATCACGGACTCGAACCGGAGACCCAATGATTAAGAGTCATTTGTATACAAAAATAGAAAGCCCTATATTTAGCAATCTAAGCGAGTAATCAACATACTTTGACGCCGATTGTGACGCCTACAATATTTTCTAAAACTCACTTCATAAAGATGTAAAATACTTAAAAAAACACTGCCTTGCTACTAGATAATCTGTCATATAATCAAACCTTTCTATTTCTATGAATATCAAACGAATTAAGATTATATTTTCACGTAACATTT
>JAQUZN010000106.1 GCA_028691315.1 Candidatus Izemoplasmatales bacterium
TTTTGTTGACTAATTTCTTTTGCGTCTTGATTCGTTGCTAAGACTAGCTCAATAGATTCATTATCCAATGCAACATCAGTATCGAGCGAAAGTTCCATTTCATATTCTATATGATGTAAAATTCCATTTTTATTTTGAACAAAATTTCTTCCAGAAAACGAACTAGCATCAGCAAGTAAAAAATACTCCTTTTTCCCACGATTTGAGAGTTCATTTTCTAAACTGTCAATCAATGTCGAAAAGAGATTTTGTCTGCGATAATTTGGATGAATCATTCCGTTTACTTCAGCCATAGAATCGCCAAATGAAGAAATTCCAGCATAGCCAACTAGTTCTTCATCACAATAACAAAAAAACTCATTGTTAGGTCCAACAATGCCTGCTTTTTGTTTTTCGAAGCTATCACTTAATTTGTAATCAAGTTCCAACTTGAATGCAATTTTATCTTGTATAATAGAGAGTTTTTCTAATTTTTTAATATTTGATACCAATGTGTTATCTAGATACGCAGATTCTGTATATTTTATATTTTTCAGATTAGTCACCCTCTTTCTTCAAAACAAGCATATTCATGAAAATAGGATTCATAATGAAACCCCAAATGTATTATCAAGCTCTCCAGTAGTATTTTATCATATTCATTAAATAAAGGCACTATCCATAGTAGATTGCGCCTTTTCCTAATTTATAAATCCTAGTTATTCTTAAATAGTGTTAAATCTAGTTGTAATACTTTAATAAATTCCTTAATATCGTTTAATTCTTCACGATATTCGGAAATGATGGATGAATCAACAGTTCTAAATGGTTTAATATCAAAGTAGTCTTTTCTTGAATCAAGAGCGATATATAGTTTTTTGTTCTGTAATGAAAAACTAATCTTATTATTATACTTACTGTCAAGCATAAGGAGTTGCTCCATAAACTGAGGTGTTAGAATAAAAAATGCTTCGTGTTCGTCTTTTGCATATACTTTTAATTCAGAATTAAACTTTACACTTTCCATCTTGACTCTTGTTAATCCACTAAAAGGTCTAAAATTATAGGGTTGTAATAACAACAGGTTTGCTTTGAATTCTTTAGGAAAGTCAAACTCATAGAATCTGCCTTGAAATACCGTCACAACTGTTGTAGACTTACCGTTACTTCTAACATCTTCTTGTTTTACATCGCAACATCTAAAATTAACTCCCTCATGACTTCCTGTAATAAGATCTTCGCTTTTATAACGATCTTGATGTTGAAGTAATCCTGAGTTTGTTACTTCAGTTTCTGAAAATCCTTGATCATAAAAGTAAGAACTATCAGGGAAAATCTTTTTTAACTCCGCAGCAACATACACTTTTTTGAAATTATTACTGATTTGCTTAATCTTCTTGGAATTAATTCCAACAATGATTCCACCGCCAATAAATGATATGAAAAGGATAAATATTGCCCCCGACCCTCCGCTTGCGCCAAGTGGGATGAAAAGGATAAAAGATATCCCAATAATTATAAATCCAAAAATCATTTTTGTCTCGATTGCAGATTTTTCCTTATTCAATTCATCATACATATTATTTCTCCTTATCCAGTGCTTTTTAATTGATTTGCAATAAAGATATCAAAAATGTAATCAATTAAGAGATTAATCGACTAACTTTTATTTGGTTGTAGACCTCAAAATATCAATTTGCGATTGATAAACATCCGCTTCTTCTTGTGAGATTTTATTTCCTAACAGCAAAGAGTGATAAAGCGATATATAAACCAGTTTCACATCATTCCATGAAGAATATTCGGAAGTATTTGGAACAACTATCTTTGTTTCGCCACTAAATCCTGCTAAACCGGAAGCCATTATTTTGTCAGTGTTTGATGAACTTAAGTTTTCAACAACTTCCAATATAGGCGAGATAACACCGCCTAAATTAGAACAATATAAATAATTAATTTCAGGATCAGTCATAAACCTTAACCACATTTCTGCTTCAGATAAATGGCTAGCACCTTTGACAATTCCAAATGTCCAGGCACCAGCAGTTGATCCTGCCATATCTGTATCTTTGGCAATTGGAGCTGGGCCTAAAACGTACTGATCCGGATTTTTTTCGTAAGCTTCACCTATTGGGCCCATATGACCAAAACTAAGCCACAAAGTTCCTGTATCAATTAAAGCTGTGGGTTGATTCACAGTAGAAAGAATAGACTCAGAAACGATAGCTCCCTTACTTGCCATCTCTGCAATCAGGTTCCACGCCTCAAGAGCTCCTTCATCATTTACTTTAAGAAACGACTCAGAACCAAATGCAAGTGCCATTCCGCCCATTGGATATAAGAGTTGGGAACTAGATGAAGACATTGGAAATCCAGTTTTAGGAATTCCAGTTTCATTTTTTATTGTGATTGCCCATTTTGAAAACTCTTCCCAAGTAATGGTGTCTATTTGCAAAATTTCCCCTTCTTTAGAAGTCGTTGTTAGCACTGTTGAAGGAATATAAGGTATCGCAAGTTTATTGTAAATTGAAATATAAATATCAAATGAAACAGGTACAAAGTAGTCCTCATCATCTCGTGAAGTATAATCCGAAAATATTTCAGTTATCGTACGACCTGGTAATCCATCCATGTAGGCAGAGACATCTTCCATTAAATTGTTGTCTATATATGGAGTCATATGAGCTGTATCAACCATAATCACATCAGATACAATATTCCCAGCCTCTGCTTCAGAATTGATTTGCTCTATCAAATCTTGGGGTAAAACATATGATAGATTGACAGAAATCCCATATTCAGCCTCAAATAATTTTACAAAAGTTTTAAAGAATACTTTTTCACTTGGCTGTTGTAATCCAGAAATCACAAGATTAAGTTCTTTATTTTCTGTTCTAGAAGATGAACAACCTATAAGTGTGTTTGAGATCAAAAAGAGAATTAACAAAAAGATGATTTTTTTAATCATTGATATCCTCCTTAGTCGAGTGAAACTATCTCGTGAATCTGTTCTAAAACATCTGCTAACAGTGATATAAAAATTGGTGTATCTTTTTGAATAGTATCTTTATCAACAGTATCAAGAGCTTTTTGCAACTCTAGCGCTACTGAATATAATTTTTCGGCACCAATACTTCCCGAACTGCTTTTGACTTTATGAACAATTGTTGATGCTTGTTCAAAATCTTTTTCATTTACTGCTTGATACAATAATTCACTTGTATTTTGATTTTCCTTTTTATATTCAATCAAAATCATGTGATATGAAATGAGATCATTCCCTATATTTTTAAGACCCTTTTCCACATTAATACCCATGTGATTGGTATTTGGTGCTATTATATTTGTTTTTAGTATCTCGTTGATTGTGGATATAAATATTTCAGGATTGAAAGGTTTAGATATGTAATGATGGATCCCGTGCAATTCACATTTTGTCTTGATACCTGGAATAACTTCAGCTGTAAGAGCAATAATTGGGATGTCTTTAGATAGTTTGCGAATTTCATCTGATGCATCATATCCGTTCATATTGGGCATATGAAGATCCATTAATATCAAGCTAATCTTAGTTTTGTTCTTTTTGTACTGATCGACTCCCTCGATTCCATCAGAAGCAATAATCACATCAAATCCCGATTGTTCTAACAAAAGTTTAGCAATTAGTTGATTGGTAATATTATCTTCTACAACCAAAATTGTCATATCGATTTTGGTTGCTTTACTATCTTGATTCTTTATATATTCACTAGATTCCATTGCTTTATATGTAAAAATCTCCAGTATTCCGTTATGTAAAACAGACGGAATAATTGGCTTTCCAATACCAATGTCTATATCATTTTCATCTAACATATCAAATAAATCGGAACGTAACATCGGCAATAACATAATAATTTTAGGCATTTTTACAATTTTTTTGTTTTCACGAAGGAGTTTAAGGTATTCAAATCCCTTTTCGGATGGAGTATCATAATCCATAATGAAAAGATCATATGGCTTTCCATTTTTTTTAGCTGTACTTTCTAACATGCTTATCGCACCAATAGGAGAAGTCGTTAATTCACAACTTATTCCAAATGAACTAAGATAACTCCCTATTATATTGATGTTTGACGCGCTATTCTCTAAGACCAAAGTATTAACATCTTTGAAGTACTGAGATGAACCATCTTTCTTATACTCTTCTTCTTTTACTGAATCTACTTCAAGCGCAATGTTGATAACAAAACTAGAACCTTCGCCTTCTGTGCTGTATACATCAATCGTTCCATTCATCAAATTGATTAAGTTTTTAACGATTGATAGACCAAGTCCTGTTCCTCCAAAACGTCGATTAATGCTTGAATCAGCTTGAACAAATGGAACAAACAATCCACTTAAAGCTTCTTGTGTCATACCAATTCCAGTATCCTTGACAGAAAACTCAAGATAATAAAGCAAATTTTCTTTGGCTACCGCCCTAATTTCTAAAGTGATTGTGCCTTCTGAAGTAAATTTGATGGCATTATTTAATATATTTAATAGAATCTGTTCTATTCGTTTTTGATCCCCCATAAACCAAGAAGGTAAACTAGAATCTTTATTTAGAATGAATCCTAATCCTTTTTCTTCAATTTTGATTGATATAATGCTAATAAGATTTTGGATAGCCATATCGAGATTGAAAGATACGATTTCAAGTTCAACTTTACCAGCTTCAATTTTAGAATAGTCTAAAATATCATTGACTAGGCTTAACATGGTTGTGGAAGCTTGGGTTATCCTGTCGGCATACATTCGTTGTGTTAGTGAAATATCTGTTTTTTTCAGTAAATATGCCATTCCAGTAATGGCATTGAGTGGCGTCCTGATTTCATGTGACATTCTCGCCATAAAACTGGATTTGACACTATTTGCCTCTTCCGCTTCTATCTTGGCTTTTTCTAACTCAATTTGAGAGTCTTTCCTTATTTGAATCTCTTTCTTCATTTTTGATATCCAAAATACTGAAATAGCTCCCAATAAAATAATCGCTGAACCGATGAAAATGATAACTTGAATAATCGGGCCATAGTCCGTTTCAACTTGTACAGTTACCCATCGGCTATTGATTTCAATTTTTTCTTCAGCTGTCACAAAATCAAGTGACTTATTTAAAATATCGATAAGAATTGGCCAATCCTGTCTCACAGCGAAATGAATGCCAACAGGGTCATCGCTGGATAAAGCAGACATACGAAGATTTGTGATTCCGATGGATTTTATTATATAATCTGTTGTCGCTAAATTTCCAACAAATGCGACTTCGCTCCCATCAGATACTGAATATAATGCGTCGTCGACATTATCATACAAACTTAGATTTATTTGTGGATAATCTAAGAGAAAACTATGATGAGAACTATTGGTTTGGACTGCTACTGTCCTGTCATATAAATCCGTTATTCCTTTAATATCAGTATTTGTATTTAGTGTAACGATGACGCGTTTGACCTCATAGTAAGAATCAGAAAAAAGAAAAAACTCCTCTCTAGCAGCAGTTTTTGATACAGCAGGTAAAACATCAATATTTCCTGCCAGCGCCTCATAATATGCTTCTGCCCAAGTCAAATTAGGAACGACTTGAAAGTCGATCCCAGTTTTTTCTTCAATTAATGCCACATAATCTGCAGCGATTCCCTTATATATTCCATCTTCAATAAATT
>JAQUZN010000107.1 GCA_028691315.1 Candidatus Izemoplasmatales bacterium
TGTTACCTTTAATTTTAACTTTAGTAGTTTATCGCTTATTTGGAAAAAAGAAATGGTCTCCAATGTTAATTATGGGATTAATTCTTGTTTTAGCAGCAGTGCTTACTGGACTAGGGTATATTTTTGGAGTTTATTAAAAAATTAAAGCATCTGAAAGGATTCATATGACAAATTTAGATTACATAAAAAAAATTACTACGGTATTAGAAAAAATTGAAACAGAACAATCAGATAATATTCTAGCAGCTGCTAGATTGTGTGCTGAAACAATTTCTAAAGGGAAACTTGTCCATTTATTTGGTTCTGGTCACAGTGTATTACCTATTCAAGACGTATTTCCTCGTTATGGTGGAGTCGTAGGATTTCATCCTTTAATGGATCCACGCTTGATGTGGAGCAATGTAATTGGACCAGGCGGCGCAAGAGAACTATTATGGATTGAACGCCAAGAAGGATATATTCAAAACTTTTTACAAAGTTTTAATTTCCAAGCTGGTGAAGTTATGATAGTATATTCTCATGGTGGATTAAATGCAGCTCCAATTGAATGTGCTAAATATGCGAAAGATAAAGGCTTAAAAGTAATCACCATTACTTCAGGAGAAAATCACAAGAAAGCTTTGCCTAATCATTCGTCTGGTAAGAAATTGGGAGATTTTGCGGATATTCTAATTGACAATTGCTGTCCATTAGAAGATGCACTTGTTCCAATTGAAGGATACTACCAAAAGGTTGGCGCTGCATCAACGATTGCGACAATTGCTATTAGCCAATCATTTGTATCTGAAACAGCAAAATTACTTCAACAAATGGGCTTCAAGATGCATATCTTTGTTTCACCAAATGTTGTTGAAATTCCAAAGGATTACATGCATGAAGTTTACAAAAGTTATACCGATTTAGTTCGTAAAAACAAAAACTAATTCATTGAAATAGAATCCCTAAGTTTTTTCGCCTTAGGGATTCTTATCTCATTGATAGGAGGAAAATGATTATGACACAGGTTGTTGTACTTGGTCATGGTGGCTATGCTCAGGGGATGAAGGGCAATATCGCTATGCTATTAGGGGAAATTGAAGGGTTTCATTTTCTAGATTTTGATATTTCTGAAGATTTAGAAACTTTTAAAGAAAGACTTAATGAAACAGTTTTACAAATTGGGAAGGATCCAATTCTTTTTGTATGTGATTTAACAGGTGGGTCACCTTTTAGAGAAGCATGTTTGATTACAAGTGAACACAATGATTATGTCGTCGTAGGTGGAATCAATACCGCTGGATTTTCTGAAATTGCTTTTTTACTTGAGAAGTCACCAGATGAACTTTCTAAACTTGCGGTTGAGGCGAGCATTGAAGCAATCATGGTTTTTAAAATTTAATGAGGTGATCCATTTATGTTTTTAGCATCTTGGTTTTCTGTATGGTATATTATTTATCCGATAATCTTATTCGTGATATTTGTCGGATTTACATATGTTTTAAGTTACATCCGCCAGTCCGCAATACGTGAAATAAACCGTTTGCTTTATGTGAAACAAGAATTTGATTTATACCAGGAATTTCTTGAGAATAAACGTTTAAAACTGATTTTTTCAAAAGGTCAATTACAAGTTTTGCGACTAAACGGCGCAATTTTAGGAAAAAATGATGAACTAGCAAAAAGTATCATTTATAAGGCAGATAAAATGAAGTTAAAGCCTTATGAAAGGTTAGATTTTTATCAGAAACGTTTTTCTTTCTTTGTGGAAGAAGGAAACAAAAAAGAAGCAAATATTAGTTTAGAAAATTTAAAGACACTACTAGGTAAAAATACAAAAAAAGAAGCTACCGAGATTCTTGATGAAGCCAATCTTGTCTATAGTATTTATATCGAACGTGACACCTCGAAAATATCGGTTTTGGTTGAAAAATCAGAACTAATTAAAGAGCCACTGACAAAAGGCATTAATTATTTTAGAATCGCAAAATTATTTCATTTTAAATCACAAAAAAGTGAAGTTAAAAAATACCTATTTTTAGCGAAACCATTTTTAGAAAATACTTATTATGAGGACATCGTCATTTCAGCTTTGAAAGACGAATCCATACTTGACATTAAATAAAGGAGATTTCATGAAAGAATTTAATTATACAATCAACAACGCCATGGGTTTGCATGCAAGACCGGCAGGGTTAATGGTTAAAATTATTGCATCCCACACTGATTCTGTGAAAATCGAGTTCAAAGGAAAAGTTGTCGATGCAAAAAGGTTGTACCAGGTACTTAGTTTAGGCGTAAAAACAAACGAAGAAATTAAAGTCACAGTCGATGGCGAAACCGAAGAAGAAACAATAAACGAAATAAGAAGAATGTTTGAAACCGAAAATCTTTAAGCATTCTTTTCTTTTTCTACTATTATTGATATAATGAAGTGTCTTTTAGTATCATAGGGAGTGAAAAGCCATGAACTTGTTAATGAAAATGAGAAGTGTCAAAGATTTATCTCCATCTGAACGTCATGTGGTAGATTACATTTTCGATAATTTGCATGAAGTACAAAATATCGGTATCGTAGAATTATCTCAGAAAACTTTTACATCCACATCCACTGTTAAAAGATTATGTTCTAAACTCGGAATTGATTCTTATATTGATTTTCGTTTACAGTTATCAATTGATCTAAAATCATATTTAAAAGAATCAATTTTAAAAGAAGCCGCAATTCCAATTAAAAGACATGACTCGATTGCCGATGTCATCAAAAAAGTTTCTTATTTTAATGCAAAGTCAATCATTGATAGTAAGGATATCAATGACAAACAAGTTTTTGAAAAAGCAGTTCAAATGATGACAAAAGCCAATCGTATTGATTTTTATGGGGTTGGTCCTTCGAATTTGGTTGCCAAAGACGCCGCTTTAAAGTGCCTTCGTTTAGGTGTAGATGCATCAGCATACGATAATGAACTAGAGATGTTTATTCGTGCGAAAGGATCAAATCCTGATTCACTTGCCTTTATGATTTCATATACTGGTGAAACTAGTGATATTATTGATGTGGCTAAAGAATTACTTTTAAGACAAATTCCTACGGTTTCACTTACTGGGCTTTCTGATAACTCACTAATTAAACTTTGTACACTTAATTTATTTGTGGATGCATCTGAACCTGCCGATAGGTTAGGTGCGATGTATTCAAGAACATCGACTTTAAATGTAATTGATATTTTGTTTACAGCATTTATCAATACCGATTATGATAAGTATATGAGCAAGGCAACGCAAACCTATTTTCCAAAATCAAGAGAAAGATCATAAATATAAAATAAAAAGTTAAAATCGCTAGGCGCTTTTAACTTTTTTTTATATTCTAAATGACTTTATCAGGATTTAAAATATGATTGGGGTCAAATCCGTTTTTTATGTGTTTCATGAGGTCAATTTGGGTTTTTCCAATTTGTTTCTTTAGATAATCGACTTTTGCATATCCAATACCATGTTCACCAGACACTAAACCACCGACAACAGTAGCCCTAAGATATAATTCATCAAAGACGATTTGTTTTGTCTTTTCAAATGTGCTATCAGACATTTGATCCTTACATAAATAGATGTGAAGATTTCCATCGCCAGCATGTCCAAAGGATGGAAGTCTCATATTGTGTTTTTCAGATAATGAACGGATGAACTTGATATAACTAGCCATCGAATTTCTGGGAAGAACAACATCACATTCATCCATTTCGGTTGTGGATGCTTTAATTGCTTCCAAAAATGCACTTCTCGCTTTCCATACAGAATCACTTCGTTCTTTCGTATCAACGATATATACATCTTTTGCACTTAATTGTTCTAGGCAAAGGTTAGCGACAATTTCATAACTAGCTTTAAGTTCTGAAGCAGTCATCGCATCAAAGGCAATTAAGATATAAGCAGCACTCCCTGAGTCTGGGAATTTCTTTCCTAGAAATTCTTCAGCAAAACCAATCGTTTCTCGTTCAAAAAACTCAATCGCTGTCATTAAGACGGGAAGTTTTCCAATCCTTGTGACCGATTCAAGAGCATCATCGACACTTTCAAAAGGAATTAATAAACTAATAAAGTGCTTTGGCTTTGGGATGATTTTTAGGATTGCCTTTGTAATGATTGCAAGTGTTCCTTCACTACCAATAATTAGATTTTTTAAGGAGTATCCTGAGGAATCTTTTACAACTTTACGTCCAAGAAGTTCAATCTCGCCTGAAGGCATAACAACTTCAATTGCCCGGATAAAGTCTCTTGTTACCCCGTATTTAACAGCTTTCATTCCTCCTGCATTCGTGGCAATATTTCCACCAATGGTCGCAGAGGTTTCTCCTGGATTTGGTGGGTAATAGAATCCTCTTGATTCGACATATTCAAAAATGTCCATGATGAGCACACCAGCTTCAACCGTTAATGTTAAATTGTCTTCATCTAGTTCCAAGATATGATTCATTTTAGATGTATCTAAAAGAATTCCACCATGAATTGCTACACAACCACCCACAAGTCCAGTTCCAGCCCCACGTACGGTGACCGGAATGATTTTTGAAGAAGCATACTTCATAATACTGGAGACCTCTTCGGTATTATGAACGAAAAGTAGAAGATCCGGAATACCATAAATGGTTCCAAGTTCATCTTTATGATAATCAGCTTTGATGTTTTCTTTTTGGATTACATTTTCTTTTCCTAAAAGTGATATAAAATACAAAATGTCTTCATTATCAATAATTTTATACATAGACAAATTCCTTTCAAAGAGGTTGATTTGTTTTTATTTTTTCAATAAGCATTGGAACAATTTTAAAGACATCTCCCACAATCCCTACATGTGATATATCAAATATTGGTGCAAGAGGATCATCATTGATGGAGATAATCATATCTGAACCTTTCATTCCGGCAATAAACTGAACAGAACCACTGATTCCTAGAGTGATGATTAATTTTGGGGACACAGTTCTGCCACTAAGTCCAATTTGATGTTTTGAATCCATAACTGAATTTTCGATAAGTGGTCTTGAGGAAGCAACACTTGCGCCTAGAAGCGATGCTAGTTCATACACAGGTTCAAGGCTTTCTATGGTTTTAAACGGACGACCACAAGCAATAATCACTTCTGCATCGCAAATGTCTTTCTTGATTGCTGTTTTAATCGAAGAAATAGACTCAACACTGGTATTTAAGAAACTTGGGGGTACTTCACAGTAAATGACTTTTCCAAAAGGTTCTACTTTTCCAGGGCTTTTGAAGATTTTATATCTAACAGTCGCCATTTGGGGGCGATGATTAGGGGTAATAATCTGAGCCATTACGTTTCCCCCAAATGCCGGTCTTGTCTGAATTAAATCTGTATTTGGTTTGATACTTAAAGAGGTGCAATCTGCAGTTAGCCCAGTTTTCATTCTGGCTGCAACTCTTGGGGCAAGACTTCTGCCTATGGATGTTCCTCCATAAAGAATTGTTGAAGGAGAAGTATCATTAATCCATGATTCAAGTATAAATGTATAACTTTCAACATTAAAGTTATTTAGTGTAACGTGTGAATATATATATAATTCAT
>JAQUZN010000108.1 GCA_028691315.1 Candidatus Izemoplasmatales bacterium
TTTTTGTTTTAAAGTAAGGTTTGGCGTATTTGTTTTTATTGCTTGACGAAGTTCTTTTACATATTCACTTTGTTTGTTCTTTTTAGCGTTATTGTATAAGAATTCATCAATGCCTTGAGCTGCTCTGTGACCATCCGCAACACCACTAATGATATCAGGACCACGGAAGATATCGCCACCGACAAATAACCACTCTGCACCATCTACTTGACCATATTCACTGGCTTTGATTTTTCCACGAACCATCGTGATTTTTTCTTTTAATGATTCAGGGATATACTCATAATCAGGAGCTTGTCCAATCGACATGTATACTTGTTTTGCTTTAATTATTTGTTCTTTCGTTTGATCAAACTGTGGATTGAAACGACCGTCTTTATCAAATACACTGGTACATTTCCAAACTCTTAAACCTTGAATTTTACCATTTTCAAGCATAATTTCTTGAGGCCCGTTTCCAAAGAAGAATTTTACTCCCTCTTCGCCACCTTCGGTAAGTTCATCGGAGCTTGCAGGTAAGATACTTTTTGATTCAAGGGATGTTAATTTAACATCGGATTTACCATATTTCATGATTTGAATTCTGGTAAGGTTTCTTGCGCAGTCAAAGGCTACGTCTCCACCACCGATTACAACAGCACTTTCTAATACGTTGATTTCATCAAGTGAAATTGCGCCTCTTGCAAGGTCTCTAGCTCTTGGTAAGAAATCCATTGCGCCAATCGCGTCTTTATTATCAGCACCAGGGATTGTTAAAACTCTTGCTTTAAAGAAACCTGAACCTAAAAATACTGCGTCATATTTTTCTTTAAGTTCATCTATGGTAATATCTTTTCCAACTCTTGTGGATGTATGGATATTAACTCCAATTTTCTTAATGAAGTTAATATCTTTTTCTACAGCGTAGTCAGGAATTCTGTATTGAGGAGCACCATAACTAGCAACACCACCTGGGCGTTCTTTTTCTTCAAAAACATCTACAGTATAACCAAGTGCTCTTAAGTAGTAAGCTGCTCCAAGACTGGAAGGTCCAGAACCAACAATCGCAACTTTAGCATCAATTACTTCAGAAACAGGTTCTGCAAATATTTTATCATACATATGATCAGGAGCACTGTCAATGATATAACGTTTTAGCCAACGAATGGCAATTGCATCACCTCTAACAGCGAGTGCACAAGATGTTTCGCAGTTGTGAGTACAAACTCTACCACAAACACCTGGTAATGGATTCGTTTCATAAATAAGTCTTAATCCGCCTTCAATGTCATCTTCCCAGATTGCTTTAATATATTGAGGGATATGCATTTGGACAGGACAACTAGTTGTACAAACTCCACATTCAACACAACGAGCGGCTTCTTGTTTTGCTTGTTCTTTAGAATATCCTCTAACAACTTCGATAAAACTTTTTTTACGATCATCTGGTTCAACATGAACCATGTGAACACGGTGTAGGTCCAGTAAATCACTTGTTTCATTTTTAACATAACCAGTTTCGACTTTTTCGCCTTGCCAAGTTGATTCTGGCATAAGGATGAATTTATCTGGATCCGTTCCTGCGTAAATATATTCTTTACTCATTTTTAAAGATTCAGTTGTACATGTATCTACGCAAAGTGCGCAGAAGCAGCAACGACCATAATCGATGACTGGACGTTGCTGATGCTTTCCAGCTTCATCTTTTAAATCTAATCTTTCGACCATTGTAATCGCTTCTGTTGGACAGATTTCACTACAAGTTCCACAACCAATGCATTTTTCCCAATCATTTGTATGAAATCCTCTTAAATTATCGGGAGCAGTACGTGGGTTAGATTCTAATCTAATTTTAGATTTGATAATCGCATTGTCATTTAAGTAAGATGCATTTTTCTTAGTAAAAATGGTATTGAACGGATGGCTTACAGGTTTTTTAAATAAATACTTAAATAGTCTCCATGATTTGAAGATACTGAGTGTACGGTATTTTTTCTTTTCCATCATATTCTCCTATCGATCAATCTCAGGTGAACATACACCCATCGTGTCTACCCATAAAGAGGCATCATCGAGTCTAGTTCCTGGAAGATATTTTTCAATTCCTAATAAACCTTGTGGATAACTTGCCCCACGAACACCAACGCGATAAGGATGTGTTCCACCGTCTGAAACCATAAAGTAACCAAATTCACCACGACTAGATTCAACACAACTATAAACATATCCCTTCGGTACAGTCCAACGCATAGATTGGCCCCTTCCAAGTGGAATTCTAACTTCGCCTTGTGGCATTTTCTTTAGACATTGGCGAATGATTGAAATTGATTGTAACATTTCTTTTAATTTAATATCAAGTCTTGCTCTTGCGTCAGAATAATTAGAAGTAGGTACTTCAAACTGAACTTGGTCATATCTTGCATAAGGCATTACTTTACGAATATCGTATTCTTTGCCTACTGCAGATCTCATGCCAATTCCAGTAACACCTAAATCCCAGACAACAGCAGCCGGTAACATAATCGTATCTTTGATTCTGGCTACGATTGATGGGTTTTCAACACCTAAATCACGGTATTCAAGCCATCTGCTTTCAAGACTGTCTAAGAAAGCATGAATGTCTTTTTCAATTCCTATAGGAAGGTCTTTTCTAACCCCTCCAGGAACGATATACTGATGATACACACGTTGACCAGTAATTTGTTCAAAAATGTCTAGAATCAAGTTTCTGTCTGCGTGAGCGTGATACATTAGTGTATAGTTTCCAGTTGGACCACCAAGACCACCATAAGCCATTAAATGGGTAGATAGTCTTGCAAATTCTAAAATAATCATTCTTATCCAGTGAGCACGTTCGGGAACTTCGATTCCTAGAAGTCTTTCTGTACCCATGGCAAATGCCATTTCATTGATATCAGGTTCGACAACACATACACGAGGAATTAAACTAATGTTATTAATCCATGTGTGTCTTTCCATTCCTTTTTCAAAACCACGATGAAGCATACCTGGAAGAAGAAAACTTCTTTTGATAATATCACCATCGACATATAGATGAACTGAAGCATTTCCATGCATTCCGGGATGTTGAGGGCCTAAAAATAATTTCATACTTTCCATTATTTTTTGCCTCCTCTTAATGACTCTGCTCTTTGTTTTCTAGCAGCTCTTTTTGCTTGTTTACTTGGTTCATTGTTTGTGACAGAAAAGTCTTCAGTATAAACTCTTTGTGGAAATTTTCTTTCACTATAAGCTCTTGGGTCGAAGTCTTTACGAAGTGGAGGAATATCATCCCAACCTTCTAAAATAAGTTGTTTTTCATAATCCGGATTTCCTGGGAAGGCAATGCCAAAGAATTCATGACATTCTCTTTCATAATATTTAGCGCCTGGAAATATTGGGATTATGGTGTTCATGATTGGAACAGTTCTGTCAATTTTAGAACGAATTTGAACATGAACAGCTTTTTCCCAGTTCATTAAAATATAGATAAGTTCAAATTTATTTTCAAGTGGCCAGTCAATCGCGCTTAAATAAGACATTTGAATCCAACCAGCTGTTTTTAATACGATTAGTAATTGATGAACATCATCTTTTTCAACGACAAAACTGATTTGATAAGGACTGAGGATTTCTTGACTTAGAGGATGAAAGTTTTTATTTACGAGGTCTTTTACAAATTCGACATTACTCATGGAACTCGTCATATACTTCTACCTCCCCGAGTGAATCAATTTGATTTTGTTTGAACCATGCATTGTTGTTTTTATAGCGTAACCAACCAGTTGCGGTTTTGTTTTTGATTTGTTCCATCAAGTCGACAAAACCATTCATTACTGCTTCGGTATTTGGCATACATCCTGCAACATAAACATCGACAGGAACGTATTGATCTAGTTGATTGATTACAGCGTGTGAATCATGGTAGATTCCACCGTTAATTGGGCAACTTCCTAAAGCTACAACATATCTTGGTTCACTCATTTGTTCGTATGTATAAATAAGTCTTCTTAATGTTTTTAAAGATAGGTAGCCAGATACTAATAAAATATCAGCTTGTCTTGGTGTAGCCATAGGGCCCATTCCTAAACGTTCCATATCATATGCGGAAGTCATTGCAGGTGGAAGTTCAATTGCACAACAACCAGTACAATACATTAATAGCCATAAAGAGTTTCTTCTAAAATAGTCACCTATTTCCCACCATTTACGGTCTATCTCTGCTTTTGATAAATTTGAAGCTGGAGTAAATTTTGTGCTTTTCATATTAAATCACCCACCCAAAGTAGATTGCGACAATCGCTTGCGCTGAAGCTAATAATAAAGGCCATTTGTAAAAGAACTTAACAACCTGATCGATTTTGAAACGACCATTGACATTCGAAATCAAGTTGACGGATGTATAAACCAAGAAGTATTTGATTAAAAATTCAAATATGTTGTTTGCGCCACCTAGAAACAAATGGACGAATAAGCTCACTTCGATAAAAACGGTAATTTCATGCATAATGAATAGCATACCTAGTTGTTTTCCACCATATTCTACCATTGGTCCAGATGCAATTTCGGCTGGAGCGATGTAAGTTTCAAATGGTTTCTTTCCTAGCATACCCATTAAGCATAAGATTGCGACAATTCCACCAACAGGAAGTGCAACGATAAACCAGTTATTGCCTTGGGCTTGTTGCCAAAGAGCAATTCCAGTTAAGCTGCTAGTACCGGTTAACTTGATAATTGTTAATACAATAATCATAAATGGTACTTCATATGCAAGCATTGTTGTTAAAGCTCTCATAACGCCAATGCTAGCAAGAGGATTACCTGATCCACTTGCAGACATCGCCATACCTAACATACCAACGGCAATTAGATAAACGAAGATGAAGAAATTATCAAATGGTGCGAAAGCAGAAAAAGAAGTAGTCAGTGGCATGAACATTGCTGTTCCAATAATTCCACCTAAGGCCATAATGACACCAAAGTCGAAGATCCAACCATGGCTAACACTACGTTTGCTTAATAATTTAAAAATATCAAGGAATTCTTGGTACCATCTTGGACCATATCTTTTTTGAAGTCTACCAACAACTTTACGGTTTACTCCAGCAACGCTTGTTTGCAAAACAAATCCGAAGAGGGCGATCCCTAATCCTATAAGTAAACTTATAATCATAATATTTCACCCCATAGTAAGAAGACTAAAATAGCTAAGATCCAAAAGACAGCTACTTCAACGTTTTTGGACATGAACAGATATTTTCCTAGTCTTCCTAATTCCTTTACTTTATTTGCAAGTGCAGCATAAAAATCTTGCATTTTTGTTGTATGTTTTTCGTATAATCTTTCAAGTGGAGCATAAAAATCTGTACTATAATGCATTAATTGTTCTGTATGAATAAAATTACCAGCAGTATAAGTGTCCATTAATCCAACACTTCTTGATTTCTTTAAAACTATAAAGATAATGAATGCTACTGCTACACCAACGCCAAATACGAGTGATATGGTCGCTGGCGCTAAAGTTCCGTTAAATCCTTGAACAGTTAATCCGTTTAGGATGATTGGAGAATATCCAAGTT
>JAQUZN010000109.1 GCA_028691315.1 Candidatus Izemoplasmatales bacterium
ATGGTGATAAATTAAGAAATAAACATAAAAAAGATGGTCATTCTCAAAGAGAACAACCATCTTACTTAAAAGATTCAAATAATTAAAGTCTTTTTTAAATAAGTCCTTTACATAGGGTATAGATTATAAGTGTTCAGGGTTTTATTAATCGAGAGTCCAAAAAGTTAGAAGATCAAATTGCTGTCGATTATGCTCTTTTAGGAATTTATGATTATCAGCCTACTCTAAAACAAGAAGTGCTTAATAACTTTGATGTTTCAAAAGTTGATGAAGCGATCGTATATCAAAATACTTTACTTCATTTTGGTGATGAATCAAAACGTTTTAGTTTTAATATTTCGATGGAATATGAATCGTTTATAGAACATTTTCAGTTTGATGTAACAAATCCAATCAATTTTTTGGGCTCAACTGAGTCACCTGAAATTATTCTGCCAATCAATTTTAAATACATCTATGACTTAAATGCTGGCGATACAGTTACAATGGATTTATCAAAAAAAATAACAGGCGTGTCTTGCATTGTGGTTGGTTTCTTTGAGACAAATTTTGATAACGTTGTATATTCAAACATATATAGTTTGCCTGCCTATGAAGATATTGTATCCATTAATACATTATTTATTCAAACAGATAACTTAGATACTCAACGCGAACTTATACAAAACTATTCAATGGATATGTATTATGTAATTTCATTTCAAGATATTATGGCTGATTTTACGGATTTCATTTTGAAAGTAACTGATATGTATGCTTTTTTATCCAGTATCTTAATTGTGTGTTTTATCATTGTCATGATTAATAATACTATTTTGCTTTTTTATTCTATGAAGTCAGACTATGCAAAATTAAAAATTTTGGGACTCGATTCATCTGGATTTGCAAAGATTATATTGAAAGAAGCGGCAATTATATTCTTTATATTAGTTATATGTTCTGTTTTAGAAACATTTGTTTTGACGGCATATTTTCCAAAAATGATGCTTGTTTTTCATTATTATAAAGTAATAAATCCAAGCATATTAGGTATGATTTGTACTTTTGGTTTGGTAGGGATTGTATTGTTTAGTTCATATTATTATTATTTACTTAAAATTAAACAAATGAACGTGATTGAGGAAACAAAAAAATATTAGGGGGAAAAAGATATGAAGAAAAAGTTATGGATTATTTTAATGGTTTTTGTTTCAACAGTAGTTTTAATCGGTTGTAATAACGGGGGTTCAGACATAGATATTAACTATACTGAAGTTGCTTCAACACCGATGAACCTTGTAATTAAAGGAAAGATACTTTCTTGGGATGCAGTAGATGAAGCTAAAGACTATATCATATACGTAAATGAAGAAAAAGATACAACTGTAAGGACAAATTCGTATGATTTTAGTTCTTTAACCGGAGATGTTCTTATCTTTCAAGTGCAAACAGATGCCATCAAAGGATTTCAAGATTCTGGATTATCTGCGAAACTAGCATATGTTGCAGATAAGGCGGCTGAAATTAATAAACTCGACTTGTTAGTAGAAGACCAATTTGGATCTGTACCGTCAGGCTTTTCTGAAGCGCTGGTAGATAAAGGAATGATTGCTGATGATTTTGAAAACATGCAGGAAGCCTTAACGACATTCCTTGAATCGGTTGATAATTTAGATGGGGATGTTCTTTCAATCAGTGAGGCTTTAAAAGCATTACTAGATTCAGAAATTAATTACGAAGCACTCATTAATGCTTTCATTTTGTACATTCCAGATCAAATTGACAGTGCGATTGAGTCATTACAGGACGATATTGATTGGAATCAAGAAATGATTGATTTATATGGCGAAGATGCATATTATACGGACCAAATAGCCGAGGAACAAGGACAAATAGATATGTACAATGATGTGCTTACAACGCTTGAAAACTCAAGTGATGAGGTCGTCTTATCTATTTTACATACTTCTGAATATTTTATATCGATAGTAACACAATTAGACACAGCATTTTTTACAAGAGTAAATGATGTCGTTAGTGTTAATAGCGCTGCAGATTTAGATTCTAAAGAAGTTATTTTGATTAAAGATGAAATTGTATCAGCGATGCTTGATAACCTTCCATCTGTGCAAGATATTGTAATTCTATTTGAACTTATAAATTCATTTAGTTCTACACTTCCAACTGATTCTTCCCTTGAAATGTATCCGACAGAAAGTGCAGCTGAAACATTATTAATGATTGAAGCTTTTGCAAAATTGATTGATACGATTGATCTTACTTTTGTAGATACCATCAAAACATTTTCTGAAAATGAAGATACTTATCAAGTGGAATCAAGTATATTAATAATCAAGTATTTTTATACTTTCCAACAAGAAAATAAAGGGCTAATTGAAGAAATTAGAACTGTATTTTCTTATGATCAGCAAAAAGCATTATTCGAAAGTTATGTTTCTTATGCAGGGGAACTATCGGGTCTTGATACTGGAAGCATGGATATTTCTAGTGAGTTAATGTCTTCCATAGCATTTGAAGATTTTTACCAAATAAGTGATTTGGAATATCGGCTGATGGATCCAGTACTAGAATGGTTTGTGTATACAGATGGCGCAATATTACGTAGTATAAGTGAGAGAACAAATTCATATAATTACGAAAATTCTACTCTAGCTTCATATGAATCAAGTCAAAGTGAAATCCAAACATTACATGAACTATGTGGATTATTTTTAGTTATAACAGGTGAAATTAAAGAGGATGACGAAACTGCTTTTGCTAGTATTCTGTCATCTATTGTTCCATATTCAGAGGATTCACTCTTAAGTTCAAGCAACATAACAAAGGCCGAGTATGATGCACTTTTGATTGATATTAATGCCTCACTTGAGACCGAAATGAATACACTAATTACCCTTTTAAATTCATTTTTTGATTTTGCATTAAGTAGTGGATTCTTTGATGATTGGTCTGAGCTTGAATCGGATATTAATACTTACGCAATTGATAAATATGGAATGTTCTATGGTTCGTATGAGAATAGCATGATCTTTAACGCAGATCCTATTCCACACAATGCCCGTATGATTTTAATGGCCGATTTGGCAGATGGCTATTTTACAAGTTCAAGAATATCTAAAGTAAATGACCTCATCAACATGATATTTGATATAATGAGTGAACCAAATTTCTTAAAGGCAAGCGGAATGACTGCTACAGAAGTTCAAGAGATGCGTCAAGGTTATTTGGATGATTTCGCTTATTTTGTAACCGAATGTGCCCGAATTCATAAATACAATGCATTTGATTTGAGTGAGGCTCAAGCTCAGTATCTTGAAGATTTCTTGGCTTACTTTGATTTGAACTAAAACTATTGTTTGAATAAGTAAAGCATTAAGTCTCAGAATATTTGTAAATAATTCATTAAAGTCCAGTTCAATTTTACATGAGCTGGACTTTTATATTTTTATAGTGATAAAATTTTAACCATCATTCAAATCTTCTGTAAATGGAAATATTCTACTGTGAGCCATATGACTTATTGACATATGCCCATAAAAGATGTAATATATATACTGTAGTTTCAATATAAAATCATATATTTATTTTAGAAGAGGAGAAATTATGACAAATTATGATGTAATTATTATTGGTGGAAGTGCAGCAGGTGTAACAGCAGCAATTACAGCAAGAAAGTATTACCCTGACAAATCAATTTTACTTGTTAGAGATGAAGAATTAGTTCCTATTCCTTGCGGAATACCTTATGTTTATGGAACCGTCTTAGATCCAATGAAAAACTTGATTCCTGTAAATAATATGATGACTGCTTCAAAAATCGAAATGGTCATCGAATCAGTTGTGAAAATCAATCGCGAGTTTCATCTTATTTTTACGGAAAGCGATCAAAGTTTTCACTATGAAAAGCTTGTTATTGCAACGGGATCAAACCCAATCATTCCAAAAATCGAAGGAATTCAGCTAAAAAACGTGTTTTCAATTAAGAAAAATACAATCTATTTAAAAGAGATACAAACTCAAATTTCAAATTCTAAAAAAATCGTTATTATTGGTGCGGGATTTATTGGTGCTGAGATGGCTGAAGAATGCAAAAAATTCAACCCTGAGATTGAAATAAATGTATTCGAAATGCAAGATCATCCTTTGAAATTTGTTTATGATACTGATTTATGCATATTAGCTGAAAAAGCGTTAGTAGATCAAGGCATCAATTTACATATGAACGAAAATGTTGTTAAAATCATTGGAAATGAATTTGTAGAAGCGGTGGAAACGGCTAGTAAAAAAAGAGTAGAAGCAGATATGGTTATTTTAGGAATTGGGGCAACACCAAATACAAAGTTAGCACATTCTTCCGGATTAGAATTAGGACCAATGCACGGCATTTTAGTCAATAGATATATGCAAACTATTGATGAATCAATTTTTGCTTGTGGAGATTGCGCAGATAAAGTATCATTCTTTGACTGTAAACCTTCTGGGTTAAGACTAGCTTCAATCGCAACGATGGAAGCAAGAATTGTAGGAGCTAATTTATTTGATGTTAGAAGAACAAATTATGGCGTAGTTGGATGCTTTTCAACAGTCTTAAACCATAAAGCATTTGCAGGTGCAGGATTAACTGTTGCGAGCGCTACAGAAAAAGGTTTTCAAATTTGCGTAGGCGAAGCTGAATCAGTCAATCGACATCCGGGAATAATGCCAGGGGGAGACCTCTTAAAAGTAAAACTTGTTTTTGAAAGAAGCACAGGACGAATTTTGGGCGGGCAAGCTTATGGCGCACTAAGTGCAGGGGAGCTGATTAATGCAATTAGTGCTTTTGTTAGTGCGAAAATGACCGCAGAAGCAATTGCTACATTCCAAGCGGGTACTCATCCAGCATTAACGGCATCGCCGATTGCTTATCAACTTGTCAATGCAGCCGAAAATGCAATCATAAAAATGCATCACTAATTTTCTTTAGATAGAATAAAAGCCTCCAATTTTCGGAGGCTTTTTATGGTACACTTATTTTTTATTCATAATATTGAGGAAAAAACTGATAAGATGACAAATCAATTTTGTCACCTATAAAAATAATTCCTTCTGATGAAAGTAAAGATTTTTGAAGAGAGCCACCTTCGCCTGTTAAAGAAATTTCTCCCTTTGCATTTATGACCCTGTGCCAAGGTAAATGATATTTTGTCGACATTGAATTAAGAATCCTAACAACTTGTCTTGCACCCCAGGGATTTCCTGCATACTTAGCTATTTGTCCGTAAGCCATCACTTTTCCAGATGGAATATGTTCTATTATATTAACAACTTGGTTAGTAAATTCATTCACTTTCTCACCACCTTTTGTGAAAAACAATTAAGAAATTATCAGTTTAGACCTAATAATTGTTTTACTAAAATTCCTATTCCAAATGAGATAATCGCAACACTAAGACTGATTGTTGCCATTTGGAAAAAGCGTTTCTTGAAATCAAGATTCTTCGCAACTGAAATATAATAGTTAA
>JAQUZN010000110.1 GCA_028691315.1 Candidatus Izemoplasmatales bacterium
AGCAATAGAAACTTCTTCTTTCCATCTAGACACCTGAATAAAGGTTTCGAGTGTGCAATTTTCACCATTTAATACTATCATAAGATCACCATACCCTTTTTAACCATTATACTATTGTCGTGCAAAAAAAGATAGTAAATAAGCGAATAAAAACGGCTTATTTTAGCGCTTTATCAAGATAAAACGAGAAAGCGTGTAAGCGTTTTACCAATTTTAAAAAGATTTAGAAACAAAGCCCATTGCACGATTTACATTAAAATGTTACAATGAATTTACACAGGAGGATACCCTATGAATCTATCCAAACGTATTAATGAAATGCAAGCGTCTCCAATTCGTAAACTTGTTCCTTTAGCAATAGAAGCCAAGGCAAGAGGGATAAAAGTATACCATTTAAACATTGGTCAACCAGACATAAAAACCCCTCAAGTCTTTTTTGATGCTATTAAAAATCATAAAGACAAAGTAGTTGGTTATGCTTTGTCTCCTGGAGATCCAAATCTAATTCAAGCAATAAGACGCTTTTTTGAAAGAGATGGAATCCATTTTGATAGCGATGAAATTGTTATCACAAATGGCGGTTCAGAAGCCATAATGTTTGCGATGCAAGCCATTTGCGATCCCGGCGATGAAGTGCTTATTCCAGAACCTTTTTATACGAACTATAACAGTTTTTTAAAAGAAACCGGTGTAAAGATTGTTCCTATTACAACAATGGCTACAAATGGATTCCATTTGCCTAGTTCAAATGAAATTGAATCTTTAATTACTCCTAAAACGAAAGCAATTTTATTTTCTAATCCAGGCAATCCAACAGGTACGGTTTTAACATGGGATGAACTCGAAAGATTAAAAGAAGTTGCTCTCAAATATGATTTGTTCTTAATTAGTGATGAAGTCTACCGCAAGTTGGTTTTTGATCACGAAATCACTCATTCACTTGGATCACTTAAAGGAATAGATAACAATGCAATCATCATTGAAAGCGTCTCTAAAAGATATAGCACTTGTGGCGCAAGAATTGGTAGTATTCAATCAAAAAATAAAGAATTAATGCATCAAGTTGTCAAACTAGCTCAAGCAAGGTTAAGTGTCTCCACTTTAGATCAAATTGGGGCTACTGCTCTTTATGATTTAGATGATTCTTATATTGATTCCATTAGAATGGAATATGAAAAAAGAAGAGATATCGTAATATCCGAATTAAGCCAGATTCCAAACATCAAATTTGAAACGCCAAAAGGTGCTTTTTACATAATAATAACGCTTCCTGTAAATGATGCAGAGAATTTTGTCAAATGGATGTTAACAGATTTTGAATTAAATAAAGAAACTGTAATGCTTGCACCTGCAGAAGATTTTTATGCAAATAAAAATCTTGGTAAAAGACAAGTTAGAATTGCATATGTACTAGAATCTACTCAGCTTAAAAAAGCAATGATTGTATTTAAAGAAGGCATTCAAAAATATATTCAAAAAAGAAAAAACGACTAAATTTTAGTCGTTTTCTTATTTTAAAATATCCATTCATTTTAAAACATTCGATATATTAAAATGCTAAACATTATACCTAATAAAAAAAGGCATCCGAAAATTCGGATGCCTATCAAAAAAAATATACTTATTCAAGAACTACAAAGATTTTTAAAAACTAATTTTTATTGGTTCCTGTATCAATGAATTCTTCTAGATCGGAGTGTTTTACTCGCCAGTATTTTCCAATTTTAACAGCCTTCAAATCTTTGTTTTTTATATAGTTGTAGATTGTTCTTTGTGTAACCTTTAGAATATTTGAAATTTGTTCGATAGTATAAAGCGTAAATTCTTCCATAAAAATCATCTCTTTCGTATTATTTTTGATTATTATTCGATGTTTTCCACGAGTAATCATAAGCATTATATGTTATATACTTTCTATTGTCAATACTACTTTCGGTATTAGAAACAGTAATTTTTTTGATCTAATGTAGCTCTTAACATAATTCGCGATTTCGAGTTCATAGAATTATTGTTTTGAAAATAAAATAAGCGTAACAATACAACGCACTTATTTTTTTGTGATCGTGCAAGCATCCAGTGTAACAGCAGTTTGCGAATACAAGTTTCCATATACTGAAGCATTTGTACTACATGAAATGTTTGTCATCGCTAAAATCGTGCCTTCAAAATGTGCACCAGTTCCAATGGCAACAGTATCTGCAACTTGCCAAAAGATATTTTCCGCTAATGCTCCGCCAATTAAAGTAATGCTGATTCCAGAAGCCTGAGTCAATGTTCCAGCAATTTGGAAAATCCAAACATCAGTTGCGCTTCCGCTTAATGTAAGGTCAGTATTAATTAAAACACTATTTCCCCAATTATATACACCTGAAGTTAATGTTTTACCACTTAAATCTCCAGCGTATAGTTCAGTATAATTTGCTGTTCTTCCAGCTGCATCAATATATGCAGTTTGCATATCTGAAATTGCTGTGGTTAGAATATTTCCAGTTGGTGAAGTATAGTCACTTGCAAAAGCACTACCGACGATTTGACTTGAAGTAGAAAATGTATTTGTGCTATCCATAGTAAGTGAAAATCCGGTAATATAAGTTGCTGCTGAGGGGCTTAATCCAATGTCACCAGTCACGATTGAACTAGTGGATGTTGAGATTCCTGATTCTGCTAAAATTACAAAATTACCAGCTGTTCCTAAGGTAACAGGGGCAATTGTAGATTCAAATAATACAGTATAAACATTTGTTGTTAATCCATCACTTGTTGTTACAGAAATAGTTGTCGTTCTGTCACTAATTACATTTGACTCAACATTAACCGCATTATCTATGACAACAGATGAATCAGATGAATATTTCACCGCTGCAACTGTAGGCGTAACTGTCACTCCCGATGATAATACTAAAACATAATCATTTATTGAAGGGCTAAAACCCATGACAGTTGTTCCATTAACAGTAAGATCAGTCAATGTTGCACTTAAAACAACTGGTTCTGTAGTAGTTGTTGCTACCGTAGTTGTAGTGGTTGTTGCCGATGCCGAACCACATGCAATAAGCGTCAATCCCATTCCAATAAACATAATGAATGTTAAAACTTTTAATATTGAACTAAATATATATCTTTTCATATAACCATTCTCCATTCATTTCATCGAGTCCTTTTTCAGTACCAAGTTGACTTCATTATACAACATTATTTTCATAAAATCAACCTTATTTTCATATATGGTATTGTATTTTCTTATATTTAGTGATATATTAGGTTTAATAGTTGTTATTTGTACATGGGTATATACTATTCAAAAAATGTACATTTTACAAACTATCATACTAAATATTTTAATTTCCTTTTGAAAAGGAATTTGATTCAATTATGTAAAGTATTTAAATACATATCTTCAAATAAGGATATTAAAAAATTCTAAATTAACGCACAAATTTTTAAAAATTGTTATTCTTTGGAAGGAGGCGCACTATATGTATATATTATTATGGATTGTTTTTGGAGCTTTTGTTGGATGGATTGCTAGTATTATCAGTAATGACAACGGCAGAATGGGACTATTAGCAAATATTGTTGTTGGTTTAATCGGCTCAGTAATTGGTGGAGGAATTGCTTCGTTATTTAACCTTGCTACTTTCACTACATTTAGTTTATGGGGTTTCTGTTTCGCAGTATTAGGAGCAGTTGTATTATTGTGGATAATTAGTCTTTTCAGAGTAAATAGACGTCGTTAGTTTTACACAAGCAAATGGAATAAAAAAATCATCAAAGGAGAATCACTAATGAAAAAAAATATAGACAATTTCTTTCCTTTTATTATAATGATAATTGGAATTATCGTAACTGCAATGTTATTCTTACCAGCTTTATCTTTTCCAGACTCTGACTCATCATTTTTAGGTTATGAAGTCGTATTTGGAACTGAATTTGTCAATTTAGGCTCATTCGCATCTGGCGAAATCGTTTGGAGTATTTTAGGAGTTATAGCTTATATATCGCCATTAATTGGCGGCCTACTCGTTTTATATTTCAGAAAAAGCACTTTCACTTCTATGGCGCTTTTCACAGTTGGAGCAGTATTGTTATTTACACTACCTTCATACACAAAAACTACAGTTACACTACTCGGTACTGTTACGGAAATTAACATCGACTGGGTTGTTTCTTATGGATTAATCATTGCAGGAGTCCTTTCTGCAGTTGGAGCATTCTTGTGTTTATTTAAATTTATTTATAAAAAATAAAAAACACTTTATAAAACAAAAAATAAAGAATTATATATATAAAACAGACCATCTAATGTCAATTTTGACTTAAGTTGGTCTGTTTTAATATTATTTACAATATAATAAAAATGTATTTTGTAAAGTATAAGTTATTCATTTTTAACGAATTGACTAATTTCGTCAATACACTGTTTGGTCCAAAGATCAATCATATCAGAAATAATATTATATTCGATTAAATTTCCCTTGGTGGATAACTCATGAACTAAGTTGCTGCAAATATTAAGAAATTTATTATCTGTATTATCGTTCTTCTTTAAGTCGTATCCAATAATATTTTTTGCATTAGAAAAACCTGAATTCCCAATAATGATGTATTTTCTGCGAACATCTAAATAGTTATCATATTGTTGTTGGGATGAGAAAAAGCATTGGGAACGTTCATTAAAAATGAAAAAATTAGAACAAGGAAAATTACTGAAGATGGGAATTACAAAAATGGCCATATCACATTTCAAAATTTCATTATAAATCTTTGTAATATCATCAAAACTATATGGGCATTTTTTTAGTTCGGTAAAACACTCGTAATCACAATGACTACAGTTGTGTATCTCACATTCGCTCAAAAAAAAGGTATGAACATCTATAAATTCATTCATTATTTTTTTCTTCAAATATAAAGTGATTTCATAACAGTTACCTTTTTGTTCTCGACCACTGAAACTAATTATAGAAATTGTTTTCATTCATTTTACACTTTCTTACACATTATTTATATTTTCTCAAACTCATTACATAAACACTTAAAAATACCTTTAAAATACTACCTCGCTACAAGCTATTATTATTCCAATTGTCTAACAATCTCGTCATGAAATAATGATATATTTTTAATATTGATATAAAATTTTATTGTACACCTTATATGATATGAATCTTTATTACATTTTTAGTTGGAACTTACTACTAAGTGCATATTATTTTTGTAAAACTCCGTTATTAAATTAAGAGTCCTTGTTTGCTTGATAATACATAGCCTGCGAATTAAATAATTCATAGTATTTTGAATTCTTTTGTTTCATCAACTTCTCATGAGTGTCTATCATTTGTACTTTATTTTCATCAAGAATAATAATTCTGTCACTAAATACACAAGATGACATACGATGAGAAATATATATAGAAGTTCTATTTGCCACTAACTCACTAAAGTGTTCATATATTTCAGCTTCAGCAA
>JAQUZN010000015.1 GCA_028691315.1 Candidatus Izemoplasmatales bacterium
TTTTTATTAGCTCCTTTTTATTTTATATACTCTCATTTTATGATATGTTTATTAAAACTAGATTAAAATCATTAATTTTATGCATTTTAATCCAATTTTAATTTAACTTGCTATATTATATAATATGAGGTGATAACGTGAAGCTCTTAATTGTTGAAGATCAAAATGAATTAAGAAACATATTAAAGAAAAGATTAAATGAAGCTGGATATGTATTAGATGATGCTGCAGATGGTGAAACCGCGATGGACTTCATCAACTTTACAGAGTATGATGTTATCATTCTAGATATTATGATTCCAAAGATAAATGGATTGGAAATATTAAAAAATATAAGAAATAAGAAAAATGCAACACCTGTGCTTTTACTTACAGCGAAGGATACCATTGAAGACCGTGTAAAAGGATTGGATATGGGCGCAGATGATTATTTAGTGAAACCATTTGCTTTTGATGAGTTACTCGCAAGAATCAGAACTTTGCTTCGTCGCCGAGAGACAGAAATCCAAAGTATTCTAAAATTAGATGACTTAACTTTGAATAGAACATTAAATACAGTTGAACGGGCAGGAAAAATAGTTAAACTTTCTAAGAAAGAATACATGTTACTAGAGTACCTTCTATTAAATAAAGATGTTGTAGTTTCTAGAGAAAGACTTGAGAGTGTAAGTTCAAATTATGATTATGAAGGATATTCGAATGTAATTGATGTATATATAAGGTTTTTAAGAAAGAAAATAGACGAAGGATATACGAATAAATTAATCCATACGGTTAGAGGATTTGGATATGTCATGAGATTAGAAAAATGAAAAAATGGTCGATAAAGAAAAAAATCATTATCTTATACACATTCTTTTTTGCACTCTTAATTGGAATGAATGTCTATTTTCTCAAAGCCTCATCCTCACAAGTTTTAATTGATCAAGCAAGACGTGATATTGTAAGTATCACGGAAGAAATTGCAACTGAGTTAAAAATTGAAGATGATCAAGTCTATCTTGAAGGAAATGATGATGAAGCAGTATTTCGTTATTTTCATGACAGTGTTGTTTTTTTAATCTATAGTTCAACTCAACTAGCTTATGGACCAGTTCCTACAAACTTTGATTCCGGTTTGTTACTTGAAATTGGCAAAGTTCAAACTCAGGTAAATAATGGTACTACGTGGCTTGTCTACGATGTGACGATGAAAGATGGTTACACGTTAAGAGGAATATATGACATTAATCCCGTGTCAGATTCTATCAATAAAGTGATATTACTAGCAGCGATTATATCCCCAATCATGATATTACTTTCCGCACTTGGTGGATATCTGATTATTAAACGTTCATTTAGACCAATCAAAGAAATTTATCTTACAGCTGCGAGTATTAAAGATGAAGAGGATTTCTCTAAAAGGATTCCAACAACCTTTTCTAAAGATGAAGTTTACGAACTGGCGGATATGGTCAATCAAATGCTTGATCAAGTTGAGCAATCAATGAATCGAGAAAAGCAGTTTTCTTCTAATGTATCACATGAGTTAAGAACACCACTTACGGTTATGAAGGCTCAAGCAGAATATATGCTTGTTAGGGCTAAAGATAATCAAACTAAAGCAGATATTAAAACAATTATGTCGCAAATATCTTTTATGGAAAATATCGTTTCTCAATTATTAGAAATAACAAGAACAAGACAAATTTCCAAAAGTGAGCTAGATTTAATTGACTTATATGAGTTAATTAAAATTACTGGAGAATCATTTACTCAGAAACTGGATGAAAGAAATATTGAATTTAAGGTTATTCAGCCAGATTTTCAGACAACTGTTTTATGTAATCAAACAATGATGATTCGGGTATTTTCTAATCTCATTGTCAATGCGATTAAATATAATAAACAGTATGGATCCATTACCATCTCTTTTAATAAAGAAGGCTCGTCTTTAATTACAACATTTTCAGATACGGGTATTGGTATTGCTAAAAATAAACTCGATAAAGTATTCGATCCATTTTACAGAGCGAGTGAATCTCGTACTCAAGAGGATTATAGTTTAGGGTTGGGGTTGGCTCTTGTGAAAGAAGTAATTCAAATTCATAATGGTGAAATTCATGTTCAAAGCATTGAAAATGTTGGGACAACTTTTACGATTATTTTGCCAATAGCTAAGTAATAACAAATTGATAATATAAAAAATACTCACTTTTTATGAAGTGGGTATTTTTTTGTATAGAAGAAACTAGTTGGTTGGTTTTAGTTTGCGAATAATTTTTTTAGATTTTTTTAGTACGTCTTCAACTAATGTTCCGGTAAAACTAAATGCTTCAAACTCAATCTTGACTCTCGGATATTGTTTTTGAATCTGCTTTTTCAGTGACATAACCATTGGTTTAGGACCGCACATTGAAACAATTGTGTCATCATCTATCTCGAGATTATTGATTGATAGGAATCCTTGTTTAGATGCTTCAAACAAAGTAAAACGGAAATTTTCTTTAATATTAGGCATATTTTTTAATGTTTCTAGATGAACTGCCTCGCTTTCGTAATTAACAGAGTAATATAGATGAGTATCTGTCTTAAAAGTTTCAGTACTTCGTAGATGGCCTAAAAATGGCGTAATACCAACCCCACCACCAATCCAAACTTGTTTTTTTGAAGTAGATGACATTGTCATATTTCCATATGCAGTAGTAATTCTTATTTTTGACGGAACAATAAGTGTGTTTTTAAGCGCTTCAGTAAAATCTCCTAATGATTTAATTGTGAAATATATATAATTTTCATCCTGTCCTGAAATGGAAAATGGATGAGCGGCTTTACTAATCATTGGAGATTTTATTTTTATAAAAGCAAACTGTCCAGGTTTGAAAAGATAAGGTTTATTCATTTTCACTTTGAGTTCAAATGTAGAAGGATTAAGTTCGGTTTTTTCCACAATTTGACCTTTGAAACGAAATGCGGATGTTTGATAGATAAATAGCATATATAATGATGAAGCAAGTCCAATAACCGAAGTTGAAATCATCCATATTGATAAAGCATCAAAGGAGAATAAGTTTACCCAAGAAGAATAGAATCCATGATATAGTGAAATCATATAAGGAATCACTAACAATCTGTGAATAAAACGGAAATGTTCATATTTAAGAAATTTTGCGATTAAAGCAAAAAAAACTAAGAACAAGAATCCATTTCTTGCTAATTCACCGGCGCTTCCAACGCCGCCTAGCAAGAAAACTGTTGTTTGGTTTGAAGAAAAATTATAAATTGATGTAACTTGGTGGACAAAAATGAGCGCTGTAGTACCAATTGCCAACATTCTGTGCCAAAAATAAAGACCATCTAATCCACCAAATAGTTTTACTAACCATTTCATTCTTGTGGAAAGAAGAAAAACTAAAAAGAAGCCCATTAATAAAATAGAACCAATGACAGATGTTACAATCGATTCATTATTTAAGAAAGCTGCTTTCATGCGATTAATCCATAATACAGTATTTATTATCATTATGCTTGATACAAATAGTATCGGATTTACATATTTTTTGAAATTTTTCATATTCGTTACCCCTTTATATGCAAATACTATATCACCTGATTATTAAAATTAGATTAATATGAATATTTATATATATAATTGTATTGCTTACTTTTAAATGATACAATGGGTGTGTAAAACGCATTGTATCTTGACTAAGCAAAACGAACAACATTCAATCATTAAGAGTTATTATGAAACGTATATAAGGAGAAGTACCTAATGGAAAAAAATGAATCAAAAGTACTGTTTGCAATAAAAAATATAATATATATGATTTTAATTGCTGTAGGTGCTAGACAACTTTTATATTATCATTCGCTAGATCGTTCTATGGATAACGGATACTTAGTTTTTTTAGCAATCTTAATGGTTGCTGGTATAACTGGTATATTTATCGAAATTTACAAATCAAGAGAATAGGTGTTATACCTGCTTTTCACTATATAAAATCAAGCCTTGAAAAGGCTTTTTTTGATGGAAATTTAGTATATGAAGACATTAGAAAAAATCTAAAAAAAATGATGGGTGTACTTTCTATTTATTTTCGAATATGATATGATTTTTAATGGTTTAGTTTATTATTAAAAAAGCGGATAACATGTAAATTAAGATCACCGCCTTACAAAATACAAATCAAGGAGATTGATGATGAAAGGATACGACGCACTCGCTTTCAAGGGAATATTCCGAGATTATCAACAAATGGTACTTGACCAAATGGATTCTTATCTTGATGATAAGAAAATCCATATAGTTGCTGCTCCGGGTAGTGGAAAAACTACTTTAGGAATTGAGTTAATTATCAGGCTCAATCAGCCAGCACTAATTTTGTCGCCATCTATCACCATCAGAAACCAGTGGGGAAAAAGAATTAAAGACGGATTTCTTGATGGTGAAGAAGATATTGAAGATTATCTTTCTTTTTCATTAAAAACACCAAAATTGATGACTTCAGTCACATATCAAGGATTACACGCAGCATTTCATCATCTTGTAGATAAAGCTGAAACAGATGAAGAATTACTAGAAACGCCAGAAATAATTGACTATACAGATTTTAATTTATTACAAACTATTAAATCAAAAAAAATCCGAACAATTTGCCTTGATGAAGCACATCATCTTCGTAGTGAATGGTATAAGTCGTTAGTAGCTGTTCTTAATCAGTTTGAAGAAGAGTTTGTCATCATTGCCTTAACGGCAACGCCTCCTTATGATTCTAATCAATCTGAATGGGAAAAATACAGTTCGCTTTGTGGTGATATTGACGAAGAAATCTTTGTTCCTCAACTAGTGGGACAAAACAATTTATGTCCTCATCAAGATTATATATATTTTAATTATCCAACCGATGAAGAAAAGAAACTATTAACAGATTATCGGCAAAAAGCAAAAGAAGTAGTATCAGAACTACTTCACAACAGGCTTTTTGAAAACTGGTGTGATCTATTTTACCATCACTATTTAGATGACTCTTATCAATTATTTGACAATATTGATGACTATAGAACGCTAGTCCATTATATGGAACAAGGCGATTTCATTGCTCCAAAAAAATTAAGGAGAGTTCTACGTGGTAGAAGTCGTTTTGATTTATATTCGATGGAAGATATTGAGTCACTTTTTAATATGATTATTGCTCGTGAGGATATTTTTTCAAAAGAGATTTCGTCGTTTTTTAAAAAACATCTCCAGGAAAATGGCTTAATAGAATTTGGGAAAGCACAATTAAATACAAACTCCACGCTTAAACGCCAGCTAGTATCTTCGATAGGAAAAATTGCAAGCATTGGTGAAATTGCTAAATTTGAAAGTACAAAAATGGGGCACGATCTTCAAATGCTTGTACTTACAGATTTCATTAAAAAAGATTTGATATCAATTATCGGCACCTCGTATCCCATTCAGGTTATTGGCGCTGTTCCTATTTTTGAAGTAATTCGGAGGAATGTCTCTAAAGAAATCAACGTTGCTATGCTTACTGGATCACTTGTTATTATCCCAAAAGCAATTGAACCGAAACTAAAAGAAGAAGCGAAAAGACTTCAATTAAACTATACGCTTACGCCAATTAATGATACAATGTACAACATTATTACTTTTAAAGGTACAGTAAAAGACAGTGTTCATATTGTGACTGAACTGTTCGAAAAAAGATATATTGATATTTTAGTGGGGACAAAATCACTTCTTGGTGAAGGTTGGGATTCTCCTTGTATTAATACGTTAATTATGGCCAGTTTTGTTGGTAGTTATATGTTAAGCAATCAAATGCGAGGCAGAGCAATTAGGGTTGATAGGTATGATGCCGATAAGGTTGCGTCCATTTGGCATTTAGCGACAGTCGAACCTTATCAAGTTGTAACAAATAATTTTATAAAGAAGTCAAAAATTGAAGAACAGATTGAAAGCGAACATATTGTATCGCATGATTTTGAAACACTAAAAAGACGTTTTAATACTTTTTTAGGGCCACAATATACAACAGGAAATATTGAAAGTGGTATTGAAAGAATAGATTTCATTGAACCACCCTTTTCGATGGATAGATTTAAGCAATTCAATGAAACCACTCTTTTAATGGCTTCGGATCGAGAACTAGTAAGACGTCAGTGGCAAATAGCATGTCCTAATAGTCGTATCGGAGAAATTGTCGATATAAGCGAAATCCCTAGTGAGGTATGGCCCCAAGGACTATTAATTTATGATGCTGCAGAGGCTTTGGTATTTGTGACTGTGATGTCTCAAGTGGCTAGCCAAGTTTACAAAGCATCAGGAAGTATAGCATTATTACTAGGAATTTCAATCTTGATTTTGATTCTTATTTATAAACCATTTAAAAGAGTAATTTTTAATTTAAATCCAAGAAAATCAATTAAGGGATACGGACTTTCTATTTTTAATACGATGAAAGATATGAAGATGATTTCAAGTTTGTCTGCCAAAGTACAAGTCACAAAAGATACTCATAATGGATTTGTGAACGCCTATCTTGATTTGGCCACAAGACACGAGAAAGCTGTATTCTCCTCGGCCTTGAAAGAAATGCTTTCGGTATTTGATAACCCTAGATATTTGGTGATTGAGACTAGATCTTTGTTTGGAATCAGACGTCTTTATTATGCAAATGCTTTTCAGGTGCCATCACTTCTTTGTTCAAACAAAGCAAACGCTGAAATATTTGCAAGGCATTTATCAGAACGAAAAGGCAAGTTTACTTTGGTATATACTCATAGTGTTGAAGGAAGAAATATGCTCTTAAAAGCAAAACAAAAATCAAATCTCTTTAGGTATCAAATTTCCACTGTTAGTAAAAGAGTGCTAAAAGATAAGTAATATTTGAAAACAATCGTTATTTTTTTCACAGTAATTGAAGAATATTATATAGTACTGCGTATTATCTTTTCAAAAAGGAAGTGAAAAGATGAAACGTTATTTTAGTATTATATTTGCTTTTCTATTACTGCTTTTATTGTTTCAAAACAAAATGATTATGGCTTATTCTTGGGATTATCTTCCTGGTGGCCAAAACTATCTTACTGAAGATGCGTTTGAGAGTGACATTGGATCTTACTCAACAATTTCGCCAATATTTATGAAGTCTAATCAAGATTATGTGCTATCTGCGACAACGGATTATATTGATTTGTTTACTTATGGAGATGTTGTCTGCACGATATATTTTTATTATGGGACAACACTTGTTGGGACATACTATTTATATTATGATGATTTTTTTGAAGAGCAATTTCAAGATATTAAGAGTTGTGTATTTAATACGCCAATAAATGTCAACAATATAAATATGTCTTTTGCAGATCCAAATTACTATTTTTGGGATTATGGTTTAGATAGGGTTATGTTAGAAGAGGGAACAATTTTTGATGAGTTTGAAGATTATGTTCCTGGAACGATTGTTGACACGGATTCTCCAGAATTTAGTTCAGCTGGGACGATTATATCTTATATTCATTCACCCATAACGATTCTTGAAATTAAAAGCACGTTAACCGCATATGATGTGATTGACGGTAACCTAACTTCATCAATCGTTTTGGTAGAAGATAACTATACGCCAAATAAGGCTACTCTTGGAGTGTATACAGTTATCTTTGAAGTTCAAGATTCTTCTCACAATGTGAAACGAGCAACAATTAATGTTGAAGTCAAAGATATCTTAAAACCGGTATTTTCAAATATAGGAACAATTACCATCCCATACCCTGGCGTATACACGATATCGACAATAAAAGGCATGCTTTTTGCTAGCGACAATTATGACGGGGACATTTCACAAGATATTGTTTTAGTAGAGGACTTGTACACAGCGAAAAGTAATATCGTTGGAACATATCCAGTTACTTTTTCTGTACAGGATTCAAGCGGTAATGTAACAACCTATACTCAGTACGTAAAAGTTGTGGATGCAGAAGCGCCAGTTATTTCAGGAACGAATTCAATTGTCATTGGATATGATAAAACAATTACCATTGCAGAAGTGCTGTTGGGACTACATGTCGTTGATAATTATGATTTACCAACAAGCTTAGTTTTTGTTGTAGTATCTGATAACTACACTATAAACAAATACAAACTTGGTAATTACGAAATCCATTTGTCTGTAACTGATGCAAATGGGAATGTTTCATTAAAAACAGTTTCTATTCAGGTTGTCGATAAAATTGGACCAATTATGTATTTTGATTCTTCTGTAGTTCAAACATATACAAATCATGTTCTCTTACTTGAAGATTTTTTACATCTAATCAATCTGTCAGATGAATTAAGCAATACAACATCGGTTAATGTTAATATCATATATGATTCATACTCATCTCACGCGACAGTTCCAGGTACTTATAACTTATCTTTGTCACTAGAAAACGATAATAATGAGAAGTCAGTAAAAGAATTTCAAATCATTGTAAAACCATCTGAGGAGATTGTTTACGAATTGCCAGAAGAAGAAAGTTTTTTTCTTCAGTATAAGGAATATTTCATGTATGGGGGTCTTGGTTTAGTCATAATTTTATCAAATTTAGTATGGCTTTTAACATTTAGAAGAAGGTAAGCGTTTTACCTTCTTCTTTATATTTTCAAAGTGACAGATTGGTGATATAATACATATGCTTGATATGATTTAGAAGGGAGATTTTTGAAAAGTGGGCGCGAAAATTCAGATTACTGAAGAAAAGCTTGCTAAGTTGTATGCCTCAATGGAAGAAAACAAGAAAAAGCCGGGACCATTGATGCCTACTTTACACGAAGCGCAAAAGATTTTTGGATGTGTTCCTTTGGAAATTCAAAAAATTATTTCCAAAGAGTTACACGAAAGCATTGCTAAAATAAATGGGGTTGTCACATTCTATGGACAATTTTCCATCGAACCTAAAGGAAAAAACATTATTAGTGTTTGCCTTGGAACAGCTTGTTATGTAAGAGGTTCACAAGGTATTATTGATGCGTTTTCTGATGATTTAAAATTGAATATTGGAGAAACATCACAGGATGGCTTATTTACTCTACAATCCACAAGATGTATTGGTGCATGCGGACTTGCTCCAGTATTTACAGTAAACGAAACTGTATACGGAAATGCATCTGTTCAAAAAGCCAGAGAGATTTACAAAGGGTTAATTTAATATGATTACACTTGAAATGATTGTAGAAAAATATCAATGTCAAATTTATACTAAGGGCATTTACAATCCGCATAAAGAAATTCGTTTTGGTTTCTGCTCTGATTTAATGAGTGATGCATTAATGATTATGAATACAGTAAGAGAAGAAGGTATCTTAGAAGACACTTTATTAATTACTGGACTCGCAACCAATCAATCCATTAGAACTGCTGAAATGTTAGATGTCGAAGTTATACTCCTTGTGAGAGGGAAAATTCCTGCCGAACAAGTAAAAGAACTCGCAGAAGAGTCAAACATTATATTACTAGGAACCGAATTAACCATGTTTAACACTTCTGGATTACTTTATCTTGAAGGAATCAGAGGAATTTCTGCGAAACACAATGTCTTACAGTAAACATTTTGATATACAAGCAGGAAATTATGATGAAGCTGGCAAGGCTGCAAGTGAAATCAAAAGGATATTAAAAGGCAATCATTTTTCAAAAGATTTGATTAAGAGAGTAAGCGTCGCTTCTTATGAGGCTGAAATCAATATTGTTATTCATTCAAAAGGCGGATACGCCGATTTCTTATTACTAGATGACATGGTTTTATTACAATTCATTGATTTCGGACCCGGGATAGAAAACATTGAACTAGCTATGACTGAAGGTTTTTCCACCGCAAGCGATTTATCCAGATTAAATGGATTTGGTGCGGGGATGGGACTTAACAATATTAAGAAATCATCTGATGAAATGAGCATTATTTCAGATCCAAACGGAACCGTTTTAAAATTAAAGTTTAATATCTTCGGAGAGGATAATCATGAAAGTATTGAATCTAATTAGTAAAGACTATATTTTACTGACAAATGAATTATCTAAAGAATTAATCTTTGTAGGTATCTATGTAAGTGATTTACTAAGCAATGTATTACGTCAAGCAAAACCCGAAAATGGTTTGGTTACAACGCTTGCAAATATGAATACAATTGCAGTAGCTTCAATGCTTGATTTAGCTTTGGTATTATTTTGTGAAGGAAAAATGCCTTCAGTGGAGATGATTTCAAGAGCGAATGAAGAAGGAATTGCATTAATATCTTCTTCTAAAACCGCAGTTGAAGTGATACTTGAAATGCATCAAATAGATGCTATATGAAATATTATTATGATTTGCATATTCATTCCGCTTTATCACCTTGCGCAGATATTTTGATGACGCCTAACAACATAACTAATATGGCTTCTCTAAAAGGGTTGGATTATATTGCGATTACGGATCACAATAGTTTAAAACAATTACCAGTGATTCATGAAATTTGTTTAAGTTATAATTTAATTCTTATCTACGGGGTTGAAGTAACCGTGAAAGAAGATTTTCATGTGTTATGTTATTTTAAAACATTAGAGGATGCGATGCGTTTTGATGAGGAGTTAGAAACTTATGCAATTCATGAGACTTATGACTCACGTGTGCTAGGTGACCAAGTAATTACAGATATTGAAGACTATACAGTAAAGGTGTTACCATTTTACTTAGGAAGACCACTTGACTTAGAATTTATAATGTTAATTGAAATCCTTCAAAAATACAATCATTTACGTTTCCTAGCACATATTGACAGAGATATGTATAGTGGACTAAAGTATTATGAACCAGGTATGATGAATGGTGTGGAATGCACAAAACATGTTTCAAAAGAATTTTTAAAGAAATATTTGTCAAATGAAAAACATATACTTTATAATTCAGACGCTCATCAGTTGACAGATATTTTAGAAAGAGAATCAAATAATGTAATTGATTTGGATGAAAAATCTATCGATGCATTTTTTAAGGCCTTTCAAAATGGATGATTTATCATTATTCCTTCTTGATATTGTCGAAAACTCACTGAACGCTAACGCATCAATGATTATCGTAATTATCAATGAAGATGACTTGACAAATAAAATTTCAATCACCGTTTCTGATAACGGAAAAGGAATGGATAAGGAAACATTAAGAAAAGCAATTGACCCTTTTTTCACGACAAGAACAACAAGAAAAGTTGGACTTGGTTTATCGTTACTAAAACAAACTTGCGAAGGTTGCGATGGAACATTTTCTATTGACTCAACACTTGGCGTTGGAACGAACCTTTTTGTAACATTTAGAAAAGACCATATTGATACACCTCCTATTGGACAGATGTCAGAGTCGATTATATCGATATTACTACATCCTCGTATCAAAGGTTTTCGATATAAACATATTGTGAATGAAATTGAATTTGAATTTGACTTAAAAGAAGTTCTTGACATTTTAGGTGATGTTTCACTTCAAGATGTCGAAGTAATTACATTTATTAAAAATTACATAAAAGATAATATTGACTACATAAGAGGAGGAGTAAAGTGAAATCACTTGAAGATCTAAAGAAACTTCGTGACCAGTCCTTAAAAAATATGACAATGCGCTACCAAACAAATGGTACAAGAGTTCAAATTGGGATGGGAACATGTGGAATCGCCGCTGGAGCGAGACCGGTAATGAGTAAATTTTTAGAAGAAATAAGTAATCGGAATTTAAATAATGTCACTGTTACGCAAGTAGGATGTATGGGTGAATGTGCATTTGAACCAATCGTTGAAATCGTTGAACAAAATGGGAACTCAACTATTTATTGTTTGGTGAGCGAAAAAAAAGTCGCGGAAATCGTTGAAGAACATATTATTGGTGGCAAGCGATTAGAGCGTTACTTGTTATCGGGAGTAAAGAGGTAATTTAAGCATGTTAGAAAGAATGCATATATTAATCTGTGGCGGAACAGGGTGTTTGAGTTCACACTCTAAAGAAATCAAAGAAGAATTTGATTTATTACTAAAAGAATACGAAATGTCAGATGAAGTTAAGCTCGTAATGACGGGTTGTTTTGGTTTATGCGAAAAAGGACCAGTTGTTGTAGTTTATCCAGATGAAGTCTTCTATTCACATGTTAAAGTTGAAGACGTTTCAGATATCGTGAAAGAACATGTCGTCAAAGGACGTCCAGTAGAACGTTTGATGGTCAAAGATCCAATCGATAAAAAGAAAGTTAAAAACTTTAGCGAATTAAAGTTTTATTCAAAACAAAAAAGAATCGCCCTTCGTAACTGCGGAAACATTAATCCACTTGATATTAATGAATACATCGCAAAAGATGGGTATTTAGCTTTAGGAAAAGTACTAGCTGAATTTTCACCACTTGAAGTCATTGATTACATGAAAAGATCAGGACTAAGAGGTAGAGGTGGCGGCGGATTCCCTACAGGATTAAAATGGGAATTTGCATCTAAATCAGTTGATGATCAAAAATACGTTATTTGTAATGCGGATGAAGGCGATCCAGGTGCATTTATGGACCGTGCAGTTCTAGAGGGTGACCCTCACAGTGTTCTTGAGGCAATGGCTATTTGCGGATACGCTATTGGTTCTAACCAAGGTTACATCTATGTGCGTGCTGAATATCCGGTTGCAGTAGAACGTTTAAATATTGCAATCAAACAAGCAAGAGAGTATCAGTTGCTTGGAAATAATATATTAGGTTCTAATTTTAGTTTTGATATTGAATTACGCCTTGGCGCAGGTGCTTTTGTTTGCGGTGAAGAAACCGCATTAATCGCTTCTATCGAAGGATATCGTGGTATGCCAAGAAACAAGCCACCATTTCCAGCGGTCAAAGGTTTATGGGGCCATCCTACGAATGTGAATAACGTTGAAACATTTGCGAATGTTCCGGTTGTATTCTTAAAAAGCCCAGAATGGTTTAAATCAATTGGAACTGAAAAATCAAGTGGAACAAAAGTTTTTGCACTAGGTGGAAAAATTCAAAACACTGGTTTACTAGAAGTTCCAATGGGAACAACTTTAAGAGAAGTTATTTTTGATATCGGTGGAGGTATCCCTAATAAACGTAAATTTAAATCTGTCCAAACTGGTGGTCCTTCTGGTGGATGTATTACTGAAGAATCCCTAGATACTCCAATCGATTTTGATAACCTTATTAATCTAGGTTCCATGATGGGTTCTGGTGGTATGATTGTTATGGATGAAGACAACTGTATGGTTGACGTTGCCAAATTTTATTTAGACTTTACTGTTGATGAATCTTGCGGTAAATGTACTCCATGTCGTGAAGGAACTAGAAGAATGCTTGATATCTTAAACAAGATTTGTGAAGGCGAAGGTTCTTTAGAAGACTTAGATACATTAGAATCACTTGGAAATATGATTAAAGATACTTCTTTATGTGGACTTGGACAAACTGCTCCAAATCCAGTTTTATCAACGCTTAAACATTTTAGAGATGAATATATTGCTCATGTTGTTGACAAAGTATGTCCAGCTGGAGTTTGCGCGAACTTAACAAATTATGTTGTTATGGATAATTGTATTGGTTGTACAAAATGTGCTAAAAACTGTCCAGTTGATGCAATCACTGGTTCTGTAAAAACAAAACATTTCATTGATTTAGATAAATGTATTCGTTGTGGAGCTTGTAAAAAAGCTTGTCCAGTGAACGCAATTACTTCTAAACCAGAGGGCTGGGAGGAAAGAATTAATGGCTAAACTCGTCAATGTAACCATCGATGGACATCTTATTGAAGTTCCATCAGATTACACTGTTTTAAGAGCGGCAGAAGTTGCGGGAGTTAGAATCCCAAGACTTTGTTTCTTAGAAGGAATTCATGAAGAAGCAAATTGCCGTGTATGTGTTGTCAAAATCGATGGCGTAAAAGGATTAAAAACATCATGTTCCACAAAAGTTGTGGAAGGTATGAATATAAATACCAATTCAAAAGAAGTATATGACGCTGTTTCAACGAACTTAGAAATGCTTGCTGGTAATCATAAATTTGAGTGCTGGAAATGTTCTCGCGAAAATAGTTGCGAATTTCTTGATTTATTGAGAAGATTTAACGTTGAAAACGATTATTCTAACGCTAAAAAATTCTTGCAAAAAACAATTCGCATTAACGAATCTAGTGACGCAATGGTCATAGACTCTAGTAAATGCGTTTTATGTGGCAGATGTGTATCCGCTTGTCAAAAAGAATCTGGACTTGGTATTCTTAACTTTAACAACCGTGGTGCAAGAACATATGTTGGGCCAGCATTATTCCATAATTTAGAAGATGCAGGATGTATTTACTGCGGTAAATGTATTCAGGCATGTCCAACAGGAGCAATTCGCGAAAAAGATGATATTAGATTACTAGATAGAGCTTTAAGAGACACAAATAAAACAGTTGTTGTTCAAGTTGCCCCTGCAGTAAGAGCTGCTTTAGGTGAAGAATTTGGATATAAAATTGGAACGAATGTCGAAGGGCAAATTTTTGCAGCATTAAAAGAACTTGGTGTAAATGAGTTAATTGATACCAATTTCACTGCAGATTTAACGATCCTAGAAGAAGGAAATGAATTTATATCCCGCGTTCAAAACGGTGGAGTATTACCAATGTTTACTTCTTGTTCTCCTGGATGGGTCAATTACTTAGAATTATATTACCCAGAATATATTCCAAATTTATCATCATGTAAATCTCCTCAACAAATGGCAGGAGCTTTAATAAAAACTTACTACGCTGAAAAATTAGGAAAAAATCCTAAAGATATCGTCAGTGTTTCAATTATGCCATGTGTTGCGAAAAAAGCTGAAGCAGCAAGACCAGAAATGGGCAGAGATGGATATAGAGACGTTGATGTTGTTTTAACAACGAGAGAACTTGCTCGTTTAATTCGTCATCGTGGAATTCCATTTAAAGATTTAGAACCAATTAAACCATTTGGAGATTTAGCAAAATATACAGGTGCAGGGTCTATCTTCGGAGTAACGGGCGGAGTTATGGAAGCCGCTTTAAGAACTGTCACTGAAGTACTAGAAGGCCATTCAACACCAGTTGAATTCCTTGATGTTCGTGGACTTGAAAATATAAAAGAAGCCACTTACAAAGTAGCTGGTATGGATGTAAATGTCGCAGTTGTACATGGTGGAAAAGCCATTGGTGATTTCTTACAAATGATGAAGAAAAGTGACAAACAATATCACTTTGTTGAATTTATGGGATGTACAGGCGGATGTATTAATGGTGGTGGACAACCTATTGTTCCCGCTGAGATTAGAGACAAAGTCGATATACGTGCAAGACGTTCAAAAGTATTGTATACTATTGATGAAGCTCAAATTTTAAGAAAATCACATGAAAATCCTGCAGTGAAAAAATTGTATGAAGAATTTTTAGGTAAACCTTTATCACATAAATCTCATGAGCTGCTTCATACTCACTACGAAAAAAGGATTGCATACGAGGAAAAATAAATGAAAAAATTATTGAGTGTTGCAGTTGTATTCGTATCTATAGTCATGATTATTGGATGTACGAATACAACGGCGACCACTTCATCAACTTCGACTGTATCATCTAGTACAACAACGACTTCTGAAGTTGATAATACTGTTTATTCAGTAATGGTTCCAAATGGCGGGCCAGCTGTAGCTCAAATGTATATGCAAAATCAGCCAGATAAATACGCTGTTGATGTAGTCAATGGGCCAGACCCACTAGTTGCGGCTTTTGGATCAGGAAGTCATGATTTTATCTTTGCGGGTACAAATCTAGGCGCAAAATTGTATACATCGAATCAAGCATATATCTTTATTGCAGTTTTTACACTTGGGAATTCTTATTTAGTAACCCAAACAGGTGAAGATTTTACGCTTGCTAGTTTAGAAGGAAAAGAAATTATTGTTTTTGGACAAAATGCGACTTCTGATATTGTACTAAGATATATTCTTTCAGAGTCAGGAATTAACTGTACGTTTACTTACGTGGATTCAGTAGCTACCGCTACTTCATTATGGGTAGCTGATCACAGTAAAATTATTTTAACTGCTGAACCATCATTAAGTGTTTTACTAGGAAGTAATCCTGATCTTGATATTATTGACTTACAAACAGAGTATTCTCTAGTTTCTGGATTTGATTCATATCCTCAAGCAAGTGTATTTGCAAAAACAACTTTATCAAATGAAGCAATTAATCAATTCTTAACTGATTTAGAGGCTTCAATTAATCTAGTCAATAGCAATGTAGCAGCATCTGCGCAACTTGGTGAAGAGCTAGGATTTGGTTTTACTAGTAGTGTTTTGGAAAACTCTATTCCTAATAATCATCTTTCTTTTATCAGCGCACTAGATGCAAGAAGCAATCTCGAATCATATTTCAATATTCTTATCGATATAAACCCCGCTTTAATTGGTGGAGCATTACCAGTTGATGCCTTTTATTATAATCCCAGTAGGTGATTGATTTGAAGAAGACCGGAATAACCATTCTATCCATATTCTCAATTTTTTTGGTTTGGGTTGTGGCATATTCTACAGTTTCTAATCCTATGTTACTACCTAGTCCTTATGCAGTAGTAAAAGCATTCTTATTATTATTTGTAAGCAAAGCATCGCTTACAGTTATTTTGATGAGTTTATTAAGACTGATTGCTGCGATGCTTGTTGCTTTTATATTGGGCTTTGTTTTAGGCTTTTGGTCAGGATTTAAAAAAAATGTCGCACTATACTTAAGACCTTTTGTAACAGTATTAAGAACTATACCGGTTATTTCGATTGTCGTTATTTTACTAATACTATTTGGCTTTAAATTAACACCTTATATTATTACTTTCTTGATGATTTTTCCGATTATATATCAATCAGTGTACGATGGTATTTTAGGAATTGATTCTGAACTTGTCGATGTTTATAAATTAGAGGACAACAGATTAATTACAGGACTAAAATATTGTTATATTCCACTGATTAATCAATCAATCAAAACCGCTTTACTACAGTCCGCAGGACTTGGAATTAAAGTCTTGGTGATGGCAGAATATTTATCTCAAACAAAAAGTTCCATCGGTAATGCTCTATATTTAGCTAAAGTGAATTTAGAATACGATCATGTGTTTGCCTGGACTTTGTTTTTAATCTTCTTAGCGGTTATATTAGAAATACTAATTGAGAGATATACTATACTTCGGTTAAAAGGAACTTCTCTTGAATTATCTAAACAGAAGAGTTCAGATCAAAAATCAGAGGAATAATTTTACAAGAACAGACAACGGTTGTCTGTTCTTTTTTATTGATATGTAATAACATAATTTACATCTGGAGGAACATAGAGTATAATCAATTTTGGATATTAATCTGAAAAATACAGATTTTTAGGAGATAGTGTATGGATATTATCGATTTGTTAAGTTTTCTTGAAAAGCCAAAATTATATGAAAAAGGGAATGCATTTATGTGGACAGACCCTTATATTCAAAAGAAATTACTTAAGACTCACCTAGATCAAAATACAGATTTGGCAAGTAGAAAGCAAAATAGCATTGACCACACAATTTCATGGATTTTTTCAACTAAAGAAGGCGTTGATCTTTCAATATTAGACTTAGGATGCGGGCCAGGGTTATACTCTGAAAAAATGGCAAAACTAGGGCACAATGTAATTGGTGTCGACATTTCTGCTTGTTCACTTGAGTATGCAAAAAAAAGTGCAGAAACAAAACATCTATCGATTGAATATATACATGCAAATTACCTTGAATTAAATTTTCCGAATGGGTTGGACTTAGTTGACCTTATTTATTGTGATTTTGGAGTTTTGTCAAAAACTGAACAAATGGAGTTTTTAACAAAGGTTTTAAACTCACTTAAACCTGACGGCGTGTTTGTTTTTGATGCATATAATTTAGAACTAAAAAACACTTTAACTGAAAAAAGAGATTTTTTTAAAGAAGATTCCGGCTTTTGGAGAAGTCATCCTTATCTTTGTTTATCTGAAACTTTTCTTTATCCGGAAGCAAATGCTTTCCTAGACCAACATGTTGTGATTGATGATGAAATCAAGGTCTATCGTTTTTATAATCATTACTATTCAGAGGCTATGATGAAACAAACCCTTAAGGACATAGGCTTTAGTGAAGTAATAGTTAAAAAAGATGTGATTAGTGATTCATCTATTACATTTTATTATTGCAAGAAATAAGATATTGTTCTAAAATTAAGATTTTTTTGGGTTCCCCAAAAAAAGGGATAGAAGAAACTGTAATGCAAAAAGAAACTGATATAAACAACATCACAATTTTCTGTGTTTTAGTCAATAATATAAAGACAGTGATTGACAAATCGCCCTATTTTAAGTAATATATAGTAGACATAGGGGAGTAGCTGGCGCACCCGCGTGATTAAATCAACATGCATGGCAGATATTGCCTGGTTTAATTGTTAGCAGCAAGACTTATGCACCGTTTTTATTGTGCATAAGTCTTTATTTTTTTTAGGAGGATAAAAAATGGAATCGTATCAACAGTCAGTTGAAGCAATCTTAAAAGAACAAGAGGTATTTCTTAAAAAGGGATTGTCGAGTAATGAAGTCTTATTGCGTCAAGAAAAACTAGGAAAAAATGAATTAAGAGAAAAAAAGAAAAAGACTTTCTTCCAAATGTTTTTGGATCAGTTCAAAGATTTTTTAGTTGGTATTTTACTAATTGCAGCAGTCATTTCCATTGTCCTTGGAGTTACAACAGGCGAAGGTTTAGTTGATGGCATTGTTATTTTAGCCATTGTCCTATTAAATGCCATATTAGGCGTTTCACAAGAACAAAAAGCGTCAAACGCACTAGCTGCTTTAAAAAAGATGAGTTCACCTCATGCAAAAGTATTACGTGATGGAGTTGTTAAAGAGGTATCTTCTACTGAATTAACGGTTGGAGATGTTGTTTATTTAGAAACAGGAGACTATGTATCAGCGGATATGCGTCTTCTTGAAAGCACGAATTTAAAAATTGATGAATCAGCTTTGACCGGTGAATCAAACCCTGTTGAAAAAGATGCAAAGATTGTTTATAAAGAAGATAGATTATTAGCTGAAAGATATAACCTTGCATATATGTCGACTCTTATCTCTTATGGAAAAGCGATTGGTATGGTTACAGAAATTGGTATGTCTACTGAAATCGGTAAAATTGCGACAATGTTAGACGCTGTAGAAGAAGGAAAAACGCCTTTACAAAAAACGATTGATGCATTCGCAAAAATCCTTGGATTTATTTGTATTGGTGTCAGCGTTGTCGTTTTCGTCCTTGGTGTTTTAGAAGGAAATGATATATTTGATATTTTCTTAACAGCAATTGCTTTAGCTGTTGCGGCAATTCCAGAGGGATTAACTGCAGTTATCACAGTTGTTCTTGCTTTAGGAATGCAAAGAATGGTTAAAAGACACGCTATTATTAAGAGTTTATCCACTGTTGAAACATTAGGTCAAGCTACTGTTATTTGTTCAGATAAAACAGGAACACTTACTCAAAATGAAATGACTGTAAGAAGAGTATTTGATCTTGAAAAGGAATATGAAGTTACAGGCGGTGGATACTCCGCAAAAGGCGCTATCACCGAGAATGGACAAAAAGTAAAAAACTCAGCGAATTTGGATATGATTTTGAAAGTATGTTTACTTTGTAATGATGCGATTTTAGAAGAAGAAAAAGTACTAGGTGATCCAACAGAAGGATCTTTACTTGTTCTTGCGATAAAAGGTGGATATGTTTTAAAAGGCAAAGAAGATTTGTATCCACAAATGAATGAGTATTCATTTGACTCAACTAGAAAAATGATGACATCCATTAATAAGATAGATGACGAATTTGTTGTTTTAACAAAAGGAGCATGCGATCAATTAATTAAAAAATGTAATCGAATCCAAATTGGGACTGAAGTCAGACCAATCACGAAAAAAGATGTAAAAATGATATTAGATCAAAATGAAGTCTATTCTCAACAAGCGTATCGTGTTTTAGGATATGCATTTCAAAAAACTGATACACCGGAATCAATGGAACTAGAAAATGATTTAATCTTCATTGGTTTAACTGCAATGATTGATCCACCTCGTCCTGAAGCGAAACTTGCAATTCAAGAATGTCATCACGCAGGTATTCGTGTAATGATGATTACTGGTGACCATTTAACAACCGCAAAAGCAATTGCAACTGAACTTGGAATACTTGAAAAAGGTCACTTAGCGTTATCGGGCGAAGATACTTTAAAAATGACAGATGAAGAATTTGAAGACGCTATTTTACACTGCGATGTATTTGCAAGATCAACACCTAGAGATAAAATTCGAATTGTTGAAATATTACAAAAAAATGGTGAAGTTGTCGCGATGACAGGTGATGGAGTAAATGACTCTCCTGCATTGAAACAAGCAGATATTGGCGTTGCAATGGGCATCACAGGTACAGAGGTTTCAAAAGAAGCCAGCAATATGATTTTAACTGATGATAATTTTGCGTCAATAGTGAATGCTGTTGAAGAAGGAAGAATTATCTATAGCAATATTCGTAAATTTACTATTTATTTGATTTCTTGTAATATCGGCGAAATTTTTGTAATCTTTTTCGCGATGGCTCTTAGCTTCTTATTCAAAGTACAAGTTGATGGAGTGATGGTTAGTGTCATACCGCTTCTAGCAATTCACTTATTATGGATTAACTTAATGACCGACTCTTTCCCTGCATTTGCACTAGGAATGGAAAAAGGCGAAATTGGCGTTATGGATGAAAAACCAAGAAGGTCAAATGAGACATTACTTGACAAGCCAACTTTAATTAAGGTTTTTGTACAAGGTGCAGGATTAGCAATAGCTGCCTTGTTCTCATTTTGGTTAGCGATTAACGTTCTTAACGCTTCATTAACTCAAGCTAGAACAATGATATTCGTGACTGTTGTATTTGGTGAGTTATTTAGAACGTATTCAGCTCGTTCTGAATCAAAATTTTTGTTTCAGATGAATCCTTTCTCCAATCGATATGTGAATTTAAGCGTATTAATTAGTGGATTTTTACTATTATTGTTAGTATATATTCCACCAATTGCTAGTATCTTTAAAATTGAAGCTTTGTCATTTATTGAATTACTAATTTCAATGTCTTTATCCTTTGTTCCTATGCTATTTGGCGAAGCAACGAAGTTATTTCATGACAAAATCAAATAATTTTTTTCTTAAAAATAGAATTAGAAATTATAAAAAATAAAGCACTTTTTAAGTGCTTTTTTTGGGTTTTTATTGACAAATTAGCGTTTTCCACAAAAATTAATAAGCATCAATTGTTTTTTTAAAAAAAGAATAAGACACATTCAAAAAAAATGTTATAATATCGTTAAAGTATGCACAAATTCTAATATGAGGTGAAATATGAAACTAAATGCAAAGAAAGTCTTTTATGTTGGTTTAGCATTTTTCTTAATATCAATGTTTTGGCAAACATACGATTCAGTTATTACCAAAATTCTGATTGATAAATTTGGGTTGAATCAAACTTGGTCAGGAGTAGTAATGGCTTTGGACAATGTGTTAGCATTATTTTTACTTCCTTTATTTGGTAGTTTATCAGATAAAAATCAGTCTAAGAGGGGCAGAAGAACTCCTTATATCATCGTTGGTACGATTGTTGCAGCATTCGCATTTGTAGCTTTATCTTATACAGATTATGCTCAGTCGCTAAAGATTGAAAGCGACACAACGATTGAAGCGGATTATCATAGCATTCAAGTAGCAGATCTTACTGTTACAGATTGGCAATCGATTATTTCTGTTATGGATAATGAAAGAACAGCTGCGGTGGATTCTGGACTGATTACACCGGCAGATTATACTACATTTACAAATGATGTTTATTCTCCAATGAATACGCTTATTTCTGATTCCAATGTTTCCTCTGCTGACACGGATCAATTAAAAGACTATTATTATTCGTATTTAAGTGGTCGTGCATGGGAATTAACAACACATAATCCTTCAACTTTTATTGTGTTTGCCATTCTCTTATTCATTGCTTTACTTGCGATGGCTACTTTTAGATCACCAGCTGTTGCATTAATGCCTGATGTTGTTATAAAACCTTTAAGAAGTAAAGCAAATGCAATTATTAATTTGTTAGGGACATTTGGAGGCATTTTATCCATTGTAATCTTAACGCTATTTGGATTAAATAAGCTATCCTATGTAAATTACGCTCCTGCTTTTATAACAGTAGGAATTCTAATGCTTGTTTTCTTAGCGATTTTCTTGTGGAAAGTGAAAGAACCAAAACTCGTTGCACAAAGAGAAGCAGATGATATTAAATACGGTTTAACAGAAGAAAATGAAGCTGTTTCCTTACACGAAAGTATGGAGGATTTATCAAAAGAAAAAAGAAGATCACTTTTCCTTATTTTAATCAGTGTCTTCTTATGGTTTATTGGATATAATGCTGTTACAACAAAACTATCTGATTATGCACCTAAGGTATTGAATTTAGGATATGCAACCCCAATTTTAATCGCTCAAGGCGCTGCATTATTAGCATTCGTTCCAATTGGTATCATTGCGACTAAAATTGGCCGTAAAAAAACAATTTTAATTGGAATCACGATTTTAACGATTTGTTTTGGATCAGTGTATTTCCTTAGTGTTGAGACCGCTGGATTTATGTATGTTATTTTCGCATTAACAGGTATTGGTTGGGCAACAATTAATGTCAACTCTTACCCAATGGTTGTGGAATTAAGTAAAGGGTCAAATGTAGGTAAGTATACAGGTTATTATTATACGTTCTCAATGGCAGCTCAAATCTTGACCCCGATTCTGTCAGGGATATTGATGGATCAGTTTTCAAGAAAAATATTGTTCCCGTATGCAACTTTATTCGTTGCATTGGCATTCATCACTATGTTATTTGTAAAACACGGTGACGCCGCTGTAATCAAGAAAGATTCGGTTCTTGAAAACTTTGACGTTGACATGGATTAATTTTTAAAAATACAAATTAAAAGCAGGCTTTCAAGCCTGCTTTTTTGGTATAAAATATTCAAATACTGAATTATGATAATACTTCTTAACCATATCAAATTCTTTTTGAGAATGTGGTGCATATCCAATAATGGTCATGCCTTTTTTCATTAGTTTATCAAGATATTTATTAGGCATATCTTTAATTCCGTAATTAATGAAATCTGGTTTTGTAAACCGGTTAAAAAACATTGTTTTCATCAGGTATTTTGTGATTCTTTTCATTTTAGGGTCATCTCTAAAATATTCTGATATTTGACCTCTTATTATTTCTGGGTGATTTGAGCGAAACCATAGTAATGTTTTTGGATGAAATGAGTGAACTGCCCATTTACCAGTGTAGCCATTAATTGCCTCCATAAATTTGCGACAAAGTAATTCACTGTTGCCAAAAGGTTTTAATTCTATTAATAAAGGAACTCTTCCATTCACAAATGCTAATACTTCTTGTATGGAATGGATTGTTTCTGAGGATTTTAAAATTTTAAAATCTTTGATTTCATCATAATTTAAATTGGATAATTTCATATCAATATTACATAGTCTTTTTAAATCTTTATCGTGGAAACAAACTACAGTGCCATCCTTTAGTACGTTTAGGTCAAGTTCGATACCGAAACCCAATTCAATTGCTTTAGAAAAGGCTAGCAAGGTGTTTTCAGGAACAATGCCATCTTTTGTATGAAGTCCACGATGTGCAATTAGGTCTTCTCTTATCCAAGTCATATCTTTCATATAATAACCTTCTTTCTTCTATATATTATAACACTGTTTCAAATTGCCCGAACTGTATATTTGATTAATTATATGTAAAGTTATGATATAATAACATTGAATATGGAGGTAATATTATGGAAAATTTTAAATTTTACAGTCCAACCGATTTTGTGTTTGGCAAAAACGCTGAAAACGAGGTTGGATCTTTATTAAAAATGCAACATGCAACAAAAGTATTTATTCATTTTGGTGGTGGGTCTGTTGTTAGATCGGGATTACTTGGAAGGATAGAAGCCCAGTTAAAATTAAATCATATTGATTACGTAATTCTTGGCGGAGTAAAACCTAATCCACTTGATACATTAGTTTATGAAGGAATTAGCATTTGTAAAAAAGAAAAAGTAGATTTTGTGCTTGCAGTAGGTGGGGGATCAGCAATTGATTCTGCAAAAGCAGTTGCGGCAGGCGCGAAATACGACGGTGATTTTTGGGATTTCTATGATGGAAAAGCATCAATTGAAGATGCGCTCCCAGTCGGAGTAGTTCTAACAATTCCAGCAGCGGGTTCTGAAGCATCCATGTCCAGTGTTATTACCAAAACAGATGGCATGTTAAAAAGGGGAATTGGTAGCCGGTTTTATCGTCCTTTATTTGCAGTAATGAATCCGGAATTAACGTATACTTTGCCTGCCTATCAAACATCTGCAGGGATTGTGGATATGATGAGCCATATCTTTGAAAGATACTTGACTAAATCAACTGGCGTTGATTTAACGGATAGATTATCAGAAGCTACATTAATTTCGATTATGGATGCTGCTAGAGTGATTCAAAAAGATTCAAAAAATTACGATGCAAGAGCCACTATTTGCTGGGCAGGTACAATTGCTCATAATGGAATATTAGCTGTGGGACGAATTGAAGACTGGTCAACTCATGCCTTAGAGCATGAACTTAGCGCGTTATATGACGTAACCCATGGTGCTGGTCTTGCGGTGATGTTTCCTGCTTACATGAAATATACCTTAGAAGAAGACGTAAACCGTTACTATCAATTAGCTACTAGGGTATTTGGAGTTACTCCAAATGAAACTAAAAAACGAATGGTTGCTTTATCTGGAATTTCAAAGTTAGAAGAATTCTATCATGAAATTGGCATGCCTTTAACTTTCAATGAGATTGGTGCAAAAAAAGAAGACATTGATATATTGCTTGAAAAATTAAAAATTAATCGTGGTGACAGGTTTGGATCATTTAAGGTCTTGACACTAGATGATGCAAGAAAGATCTACGAATTAGCTTGTTATTAGAGGGATAACTCCCTCTTTTTTTTTGATGAAATATGTTTACATTTCACTTTCATATTTTTCTTGGTTCATTTTAATTAAATTGTGTTAAAATAGATTTCGCGAGGTGAAATATTATAATGAAAATTGGATGTGTCAAAGAGATTAAGAAATATGAATATCGTGTTGGGTTGACTCCAAGTAGTGTCAAAGAATACGTATTTCACAATCATCTAGTGATGATTGAAAAGGGAGCTGGAGAAGGCTCAGGATTTTCTGACGAAGACTATATCGAAGCAGGGGCTAAAATCATAGAAACTGCACAAGAAGTATGGGCAAAATCAGAAATGATTGTTAAAGTAAAAGAACCACTTGAAAGCGAATACGTTTATTTCCGCCCAAACTTGATTCTTTACACTTATCTTCATTTAGCTGCTGATGAAGCATTAACAAATGCTTTGCTTGAAAAAAAGGTCAAAGGGGTTGCGTATGAAACTATCAGTTTAGATGACGGATCGCTTCCTTGTTTGAAACCGATGAGTGAAGTAGCTGGCCGACTTGGTGTTATTGAAGGCGCAAAACATCTAGAAAAACCATTTGGTGGATCTGGCATCTTGTTATCAGGTGTTCCTGGCGTTGCATGTGCTAATGTTTGCATTATTGGTGCAGGCGTCGTTGGTGAGAATGCTCTAAAAATGGCTGTTGGTTTAGAAGCAAACGTGACTATTCTTGATGTTAACTTAAAGAAATTAACTTATTTAGATGAAATTTATGGGAATAAAATAAATACGCTATATTCTAACTCTACTAATTTAGAGAGAGCTTGTACATCAGCAGACTTAATTATTAGCGGCGTTTTATTGCCAGGTGCAAAAGCGCCTAAATTAATTAAACGTGAATATTATAAAAATATGAAACCAGGCTCTGTAATTGTTGACGTAGCAATTGATCAAGGTGGTTCGACAGAAGTAAGTAAAGCTACTTACCATGATGATCCAGTTTATACTGTGGATGGAATCATTCACTATTCTGTTGCTAATATGCCGGGTGCTGTTCCAAGAACTTCAACAATCGCATTAAACAACGCAACTTTGAAATATGGTCTCTTAATTGCTGACAAAGGATTCGAGCTTGCTATGAGCTTATCTGCCCCTTTAAAAATGGGAGTAAATACATATAATGGTGGTTGTACATGCAGAGGTGTATGTGATGCATTCCACTTAGAATTGCTAGAAATTTAAAGCAATTATAACCACTAAATCATATTCGATTTAGTGGTTTTTTTAATTAAAAAA
>JAQUZN010000111.1 GCA_028691315.1 Candidatus Izemoplasmatales bacterium
TACTTGTTCATCTGTAAAATAATATAATCCCATTTCGTCACCAACTTTCTTTTTCTCTATTATAAAGCAAAAACCCTATAGCCAGGGTCTTTTTTTAAAGAGTCCGTTCTATAGGGTACATTTTAAAATCTGTTGGTTGTTTTTTTATCTTATTTTTTTGTTTCAGGTTGTAAATTTGTATGCCAAATGCATACTTGATTTTTTCCAGCATTCTTAGCGTGATATAACGCAACATCCGCACGAGAAATTACCATATCAATTTCCTTATAAGTAAAATTCTCAAATATCGATATTCCAGCGCTTGTTGTTAATTTATAATTTGGGTCTTCTTCTGGGACAAAAGAATCTGTTAATTCCTTTAATATTAGTGATGCCGTGTATTTTGCAGCTTCTACTGATGTATCAAATAATACAAGTAGGAACTCTTCTCCACCCCATCTTACAGCAAGGTCTTTATCTTGACAATGGCTTTTCAAAATGTGTCCAAATGAAACCAATGCTTGATCACCAACGATATGACCAAATGTATCATTAACATGTTTAAAAGTATCAATATCCATTAAAATACAGACAAGGTTATCTGGAAAAACAGTTTCACCGACAACATTTTCCATTTGTTGGTAAAAATATCTTCTATTATACAAACCAGTAAGCGGATCAGTATTAGACAAAATTTCTAACTTATGGTTAACTTTTTCAACTAACATTGTTTTCAATGTCACTTCATAAAAACTTTTATAAAAAACTGTTGAAATAACTATTGAACAAAGCATAATTAGAGTTCCATTTAATAAATTCAGGTAAAGAATCGATGAATCTTTTTGAAAAACAACCATACCTATAATAAAAGCAATATGACTAATTAAATAAACAAAAATATTTAAAGGAGGTTCAATTAAAACTACTGCACCTACAATCAGTATATACGCAATATATAAAGTAATACTATCAGAAAAGCTTTGATCTAAACTATTAACTATCGCTACACAAAACAAGAAAATGAAAGAATAAAAAACAGCTAGATTTTCTATTTTTGTTTTTTTGAAAATTGTAAATGGGATATTTCTAACAAATTTATAGGATCTTACAGTTCCAAAAATGGATGCAACAAACATAATAAAATGTAAAATCAAATAAAATAGGGCATTAGTTGAACCCCATCCACTTTCAATTATATTAAAAATGTCATTAAAGATAATTAAATATGCTTCTGCAATAATCCCAACAATCAAAATGTATTGAGCTCGATTGGCATTTGTTATGCTAATAGCATTTTTTATTGATATTTGAACTTCAGTTTCATTTTCATGTTTCAGTTTCCTAAACCCCAAAAAATCCTTCATAAACTCACTCCAAATCAAAATTAACTATTCTGAAATATTATAGCATATTTTGATTAATATTAATAGATTTGACTAGTATATAGTTTTCTATAATTTTTAACAATTGAGAAAAATTGTCAACTACTATCATTGCATTCAAGTTCATCTTTTAAGTATTTTTTATTTATCTGTATTAATATTTTAATAATTAAAGTACAATATAAGAAAAAGGAGGTATTTAAATGAAAGATTATATAAAATTGATTGATGGGCTTCCACAGATTATTAAAATTATCCTTGCTCTTCCTGGACTCGACAATATCGTTTATGGAATTTACAGGATCGCAAAAGGCAATGTAATCATTGGTCTATTATGGCTAATTTTTGGAGGCTGGGTTTTATGCATTATCGATATTTATACTTTATTAACAGTAAATAAAATAACTTTTTTGGCATAATATTAAACAATAAAAAGAAAAACATCCAACTATGGATGTTTTTTTACATGTTACTTCAAAGCCGAATCTATAAGATTTTGAGTATGTAAGAATATATTAGTAGTTATTATTCAACACTCAAATAATAGACTGTAATTTCATATATTTTCATATAAACATTATATATTTCATTCATTTTCATAATAATAATTGTATTGTATTAAATAGAGAGTATAATAAAGATATAGTTATATTATCAAAATCAAGTCATAATAAAGAAGTGAGATATTCGCAAACGTTATTCAGAGATTTCTTAGATAAGTTAAACTGAGTAAATCTGTATACGCGAAGGAGGTAATCAAAGTCATGATGAAAATTTTATCAATATTCTTTAAAGGATTATTCATTATTTCCTGCTCGTATGGATTATCCTTAACACTTGGTACATCGGCAAGTTTTGATACCTTTATCTCTTACTATACAACCCAAAGTAATATTTTGTGTCTACTAGTTATGTTTATATTCTTCATTTGGGAATTTGTTGGTCATGGAAGAAACCCTCGTTTTTTACGAGTATTAAAATCGATGGCAACTGTTTCAATACTAGTTACATTCTTAATTTATCATTTTTTACTTCGTCCCAACATTACTCCTGAAATGATTAATGTTTCTCATGGTTTAGGAAATATATTAGTTCATTACATCACTCCACTATGGTTTTTTTCAGATTACCTGATATTTGATAGAAAAGGTACTAGTCGTCTATCGGATGCGTTTCTTTATACAATATTTCCGCTCTACTACTTTGTATTTTCAAATTTTCATGCGATAAGTGGTGATTTGTATTTGTACGGCACTACAACTTCTCAATTTCCATATCCATTCCTAGATTACAACGTGTTTGGAATATATGGGGTTTCTGCAGCTGTAGTCGTAATTACCGCTGCTGTTCTGATTTTAGGTATGGTATTTGTTACTTTTGACAATATTATGAAGAAACCCGAACAAAAATATCAAACCCACTTGTATGGATCCATTAGTATAAAACCAAATAAAAAGCGACAACACCAATTATTTGGATCGAAAAACATATCTATACAAACAAAGAATGCGGAAATTACAACCATACTTGAACAAAATACAATCAACGACCTTTTTTTCCCAGATGCTGATCAATAGCATGAAATCATAGTCATTTATTGAATATTTAATTTTGAATTATGATATCCTATGGAGGTATTGTTATGAACAATAGAATCAATGTAAATAAAGAAATTCAAGAATCAATTAATCATGAACAGTTTGCGTATGTAATAATTGCTCTTGTCGGTGTAATATTGCCTGTTTCACTATGGTTTGCCAATTTTAATAAAATTGAATCAGAAATATGGCAAGGATTTTTTACTGTTGTTATGATTTTGACAACCGTTGTGTCCTTTTTGTCAGTATGATAAAGATTATTCGCACATCAAAAGCAGTTTCGAATTATCGAAAGGTTTTAACAAAGTATGCGAGCATCAATGAAAGGACATATATCCCGGAAACTGCTTACGTTACTACATGTTTAAGACCAGATGTAGGACGCTTTGGCTTCCAAAAGATAAATTACTTCTTTTGGAAAGACGAAACTGAATTAGTATTTTTTCCTGTACGTCCTGACTTTTTAACAAGTAAAGCTTACCATTTAGTTCAGTCCGTCAGACTAAATGAAGTCATGGTTCGTTCGTATGCAATGGCTGGAAATCAGTATTATGATGGAGTCATGGATGCTCATGAAACTGATTCTACTCCAATAACAAAGGCGTCCCGTAGAACTATTTATCGCGATACGCGGGCAACACTTATCGCCTATGCAGTAGGAAAACAAACCGTATACTTAATGTTTGATATTGGCTTATATGACATAATGAAAGAACTTATTCCAGAAAAAGATCAATGTCGTATTGACGCAGTCGCAAAAATGGAGGCTGAAGAAAAAACAGCTGAAGTTATTGAAAAGTCTTTGGAAACACCAGTTAAAGATAATATTCAAGAATGGGAAAACTAATGAATTACAGTTTTTAAAGTGAGTAAAACTTGACATATATTTTTATTACATAAAATTAAACTTAATAAATAATAAAACATCCAATTCTGGATGTTTTTATTATAGTATTATGGTGACTCATGCGGGGGGATGAACCCATGAACGAATGCGCGAATAGGCATAATTGGAAGTCGATATTTGTGCCACATTCGGTTCATATTCGCAACTCGGTAACTGTTAGTTGTTATTCTGTTTCAATCATATATGTAATTACATATATCCTCTGTATTCACTTAGACTGATGCTCCGCAACAACCAATCATTGAAACTACAAATAAAATTCCATAATAAATAAGCATGGTCACCCAAAATAGGAGTCCCACCTTCTTGGTAGTTATCTCTTGCCCATTCTTGATCAATCTTTCAAGGATAATTCCGAAAGCAATAACAATCAGCAGTGTAGCGAAACGAAGAATATCAACTATTGAAAATGTGATACCAGTGTATAAAAATCCAAGCATAAAGATAGGAAGTACAAATCCGATCGGATAGGCGATATAGATGATTTCCTTAGATTGTTTTGATAGATGATTATGATCCAACTTAGTTAACACAATCCAAACGACAAATATTATGAGGATTGGCACCCAAAAATATGACTGTGATATTCCAAAGATCCAAATCGGAAAAATATCATTTCGATATATGTTTAGAGGTTCCCACACAGTAGCTATCAGTGTCAGTATGATGAGTAACATCTTATGATCACGCTTTGGCCATGGAATTGTAACATCCGAGATTAATAAGTTCAAAAGTAACAATGATAGATATGGAATTGATAGAGCGAGAAGCCATGTATTATGGAAAGCATAGAAATCGTATATGTCCCTAGAATAGAAATAAACTGTCTTAAAAATAAGATTTACTGCATAGATGTCTCCGGGAACCAAACTGTGATGGTTATAAATGAAATAGAACAAAAATAGTGAATATAAAAATAGGGTAACACTTTGGGCACCTAACCACAACAAATTTAGTTTTGGTATGAGCAAAAACAGAAGCGTTGCACTCCCTAAAACAATTAAGATTGATAAATATTGCAAATCGTTTTCCCTCACACCCACATTAAAAAACGCTACTCTCAAAAAAATAAATATTGCTGTCGCAACAAAAGTGAGTATAAAAAGTATAAATCTTTTCATCGTATCTTGTCCTTTCACTATCATATTTAACATCAATATTTATTTAATGATACCATAAATATTAGAAAAACTAAATCAAATTCATTATACAATCACTTGAAATCCATTTTTTATGATAGTAAACGCAAAAAAAACATCCAATTTTGGATGTTTTTATCTAATTATTTTGGTGACTCGTGCGGGGTTCGAACCCGCGAGTGCATGCGTGAAAGGCATGTGAGTTAACCGTTTCTCCAACGAGCCACATGGCGCCCCAACTAGGACTTGAACCTAGGACCCCATGATTAACAGTCATGTGCTCTAACCAACTGAGCTACTGAGGCACTAAAAAAATGAAAGAAGCCTGGCAACGTCCTACTCTTGCACACTAATGTACTACAATCGGCGCTGAAGTGCTTAACTTCTGTGTTCGGGATGGGAACAGGTGTGTCCACTTCGCCATCGTCACCAGACAAGTCTT
>JAQUZN010000112.1 GCA_028691315.1 Candidatus Izemoplasmatales bacterium
TACACTTCTTTTTTTGCAAATGCATCAAGCATTTGCTTTAGCATAATATGTTCTTTTAAAAATCCAAATTCCATCGCAAAAATTCCTCCTAGATACTAAGCTTTGGTGGTTTGATAAATGCAAATCCATCAATCACTAAAACTTGATTTTGATTCGTACAAGTTGTTCTTAGTTTTACTTTTCTGTTTTCAATGATTTCAACTACTTCAACAGTTGCCGTAATCGTGTCATCAAAATAAACCGGTGCTAAAAATTTTACTTCTTGAGACATATAAATACTTCCCATTCCTGGCAATTCAGTTCCAAGTAATCTTGATATCAAACCAACACTTAACATGCCATGCGCAATCCGTGCTTTGAAAATTGATGTTTTTGCAAACTCTTCATCAATATGTTGGGGATTAAAATCTCCTGTTACTTCAGCATATGCAAGTACATCTTTTTCAGTTATTGTTTTTACGACTGAAGCTTTGTCTCCAACATGTAAATCCTGTAATGATAATCCTTTCATTTTTTTCTCCTTTTCTATTCAAAATATGAATAAACCTTCATATTCTATTTTAGCGCCTTTTTTCGCAATTTTCAAGCATTATCTTCATCTGTTTTTATGAAAGTATTTTCATAAATTAGAAATATGAATTTTTATTGAATTAATATTTTTTTGAATTCATAATATTTATGCTTTAATTTTAACACAAAATCTTCATATTTGTAGTTATATTCATTGTATATATTTTTTTAAAACAGGAATTCTTGTCCAAACATAGGTCACAGGAAATTTATAATTGTTTAAATCATTATTTATAAAATGTCCGAAATCTTCACAATTAATTGTTATTTCAAATTTTAATAAAAAGAAAAGCGAATATTCTCGCTTTTTTAAAACGCTTACATTATTTCTTTAAATAATCCATTACTGAAACATATCCATTTGATCCAATAACAATATGATCAGCTACTTTGATTTGTAGCATGTCTCCTGCTTCGATAAACCTTTTTGTAACTTCGATGTCTTGAAAAGATGGTTCAGGATCTCCTGATGGATGATTATGGACAAGAATGATTTGAAATGCAGAAAATTTAACGGCATACTTATATACTTCTCTAGGGTGAATAAGCGATTGGTTCAAACTTCCCATAAATATTTGTTTTTTAGCGATTAGATTTGTCTTTAAATCTAAGAACAACACTACTAATACTTCTTGCTTTAAACCCGATAATTCATCTTTTAAAAGTTTATATACATCATTTGCAGAGGAAATTTTAGTTTTCTCACTTTGGGGATTTAGTACTCTTTTACCCAGTTCAATTGCCGCAAGTATCGTAATCGCTTTTGTTTTACCAACGCCTGAAATGCTAGATAACTCTTGGATGGTTTTATTTTGCAATTCTGTTATCTGATTCGTTTCTTTTATAATTGTTTTAGCTACTTCAATTGCAGATACATTTTTAGTCCCTGCACGCAATAAAATTGCGATTAATTCAGTGGTACTAATATTCTTTGCGCCAACTCTTTCCAGCCTTTCGCGTGGTCTTTCAAGAACTGGCATTTCTTTGATTGTATACATAATTCACTCCTTGTTTTCATAAATAATACGCTTTACACGTGTTTATTTCTTTAAAAAGAAAAAAGCAAGGAAATAATTGAATAAGTAAAGAGTTAATAAACACAATGCTTTTTTGTGTCTACTAGCATCTTATCATTTCAAAATAATCCCTGCTTAACTATTATTCTTGTGGTACTAATAATTTTCTGATTTCTGAAATAAAGTATAAGGACCCAGTAACCAATAAAATTTCATTTGGCTTTAAAATTGACAGCGTCTTAAAAGCTTCGATAAAATCGTGATGTACATATTTTAGAGGATGATTGCTTTCTAAGAATAGTTCTTCTGCGTCGGCTCTTCTTGGGTAAGGAATCTCAGTAAAGTGAAATTCATCGACGATTTCATCTAATCCAGAAATGACTTTATAATGTTCTTTATCTTTCATCATACAAAATAAACACTTGATGTATTTATCCGGATACATCGCAAGTAATGTTTTTTCTAAAGATTCAATTCCACCGATATTATGAGCGCCATCAAGAATAATATGATGGTTAAATATTTCAAATCTTCCTGGCCACAAAGTTGAAGACAATCCACGTTTAATCTCATCAACCGAAATCTCAAGATGTAATGATTGTTTAAATAAGTGGATGGTTTCAATCGCAAGACAGGCATTTTTTACCTGGTGGAATCCAGGCAACTGAAGTGTATAAATCTCATTTTTATACGTAAAAGAGGTATACTCTCCAACATGTATATTAGATACCTTTGTAAAATCAATCATTGTTAATGAAGATCCTAAGTTAGAAGTATACTCTTTGAATAAAGGAAACAAAGATACTTCTTCAATGCTTGTGACAAGCGGAATGCCTGGTTTCACAATACCTAACTTGTTTATGGCAATACTTTCTAAAGTATTTCCTAGTTGTTTCATATGGTCATAAGATATATTGGTAATCACACTAACAGCAGGTGTAATCACATTCGTCGCATCGAGCAATCCTCCAAGTCCAACTTCAATCACTCCAAAAGTAATTTTTTGGTCACGGAAATATAAAAATGCCATTAATGTTAATATTTCAAAGAATGTAATTGCTTCAGAATAGTCAGTGTATACTTTGTCCCATAAAACGGATAATTCATTTGCATACTTAATTACATCATCATCGGAAATGAAATCATGATTAATCCCAATACGCTCATTAAACTTAACAACATAAGGTGATGTATAGATTCCTACTTTAAATCCTGCTTCAAATAGGATGTTTTTTAAAAAGTTTGCTGTCGAACCTTTTCCGTTCGTTCCAGCAACGTGAATGGATTGAAATGAATTTTCAGGATGATTTAGGAGCTCGCAAGCAAGATTCATACGTTTTAAGTCGAGTTTATCTCCAAAACGATGTGAATTTTCAATCCAAGCTTGTGCTTCTTGGAAGGTAGTGAATGTCATTATCGCATTAATTCCTCTAAACGATTTTTCGTTTCTTCGTACGCTTTTTTGTAATTATCGTACTTTGTTTTTTCTTCTTCAATTTTATTTGCTGGCGCTTTGTTTAAAAAGCTTGGGTTGCGTAGCATTTTTTCTGATCTGGAAATCTCATTTTCTAGTGCAGTGAGTTCCTTTTGTAGTTTAGCTAATTCTTCCTTTGGATCAACTAAGGATCCCATAGGAATGAAAATTTGACAGTTTGACATGATAATTGATAATGTTTGTTCTAAAATTTCTCCTTCCGTTTCAATGATAAACTTACCTGGATTGACAAGCTTATCAATAAACGGTTTTGTTTCTAGTAAAAATGCCTTTACAGAGTTATCTGTGGTTTTAATATATAAATCAATTTGTTTAGTCCACGATACGTTGTAATCATTACGAATCGTTCTTAAGCTTTTAATGATTTCAAAGAAATATTCTTTATTCATAGCCTCTTCGAAAGTCATGTCTAATGGAACTGGCCACTTTGAAACCATTATTGAAGGTTCCTTATGTGGCATCATTTGATATATTTCCTCAGTAACAAATGGCATAAATGGATGTAATAATTTAATGATTGCTTCAAGTACGTGCAGTAATACTGATTTTGTACTAACCGAATCTTGATTAATTTTTGCCATTTCAATATACCAAGAAGCAAAATCATTCCATGTAAAATTGTATATTACTTTCGCAGCTTCACCAAAATCATATGAATCATAGAAACGGTCACTTTCAGTGATAGTTTCATTTAATCGGTTGATAATCCATTTATCCGCAAAATTAAGTTTTTCTGGTTCAATTGTCAAATCAGCTAGTGTCATGTTTTCACAATTCATTAAAACATAACGGGAAATATTCCATATTTTATTGATAAAATTCCAACTGGATTCTACTTTTTCGACTTCGTATCTTAAGTCTAAGCCTGGGCTTGAATTAGTAGAAATAAAATAACGTAAACTATCAGCACCATACTTAGAGACAACTTCAATCGGATCAACACCATTTCCTAAGGATTTAGACATTTTCTGCCCATCTTTATCACGAATAAGCCCATGAATCAAGCAATCTTTAAATGGAGATTCACCTGTAAACTCGATTCCTTGAAAAATCATTCTGGCAACCCAAAAGAAAATAATATCGTATCCAGTTACTAAGACTGAAGTTGGATAATAGTGTTTGAATGTTTCACTTTTTTCTGGCCAGCCTAAGGTTAAAAACGGCCATAAAGCAGATGAAAACCAGGTATCAAGAACATCATTGTCTTGAACCCATCCTTCGCCAATTGGCGCTTCTTTTTCACAGTAAATTTCGCCATCTTTATACCAAACCGGAATTCTATGTCCCCACCATAATTGCCTAGAAATGCACCAATCTTCGATTCCTTCCATCCAGTGTGAGAAGATTTTTGAAAACCTCTCAGGAACAAAGTTGACAGTACTTTTTGATAAAGCGTTATTAGCAAGTTCGTCCATTTTAACGAACCATTGTTTGGAAAGTCTTGGTTCTACTATGACTCCAGTTCTTTCAGAATGTCCAACATTATGGAGAATTGGTTCAATTTTCTGTAACAACTCAAGTTTTTTTAATTCTTCTACAACTAGTTTACGGCATTCAAACCTATCGGTACCTTCGTAGATGCCAGCAAGAGAATTCATCGTGCCATCTTCATTCATGCATAAAGGCATTTCCAAGTGATGTCTTTTTCCAACTTGAAAATCATTTGGATCATGTGCAGGTGTTACTTTTACAATTCCTGTACCAAATTCTTGGTCTACATAGTCGTCTGCGATGACTGGAATCATTTTTTTTGTCGTTGGAATATAGACATGTTGTCCAATATACTGATTAAATCGTTTATCTGTTGGATGAACCATTAATGCTGTATCTCCAAACATCGTTTCTGGTCTTGTTGTGGCTACTGTTAATCCGCCTTTTTTGCCAACGAATGGATAAATGTAATGATAAAGCGCACCCTCTACTTCATAGTGATCAATTTCGATATTTGATAAAGCTGTTTTAGCTTCTGTGTCCCAATTGATGATTCTTTCGCCTTGATAAATATACCCTTTTTTAAACAAATCAACAAACACGGTTTTAACCGCATCACTTAAGCCCTCATCAAGGGTAAACCGTTCTTTCGTGTAATCAAGAGAAAGACCAATGGATTTCCATTGTTCACGAATAAACCCAGCATATTCTTCTTTCCATTTCCATGCGACTTGCAGATATTTTTCTCTTCCAAGTTCATAGCGATTAATACCTTGCTGACGAAGTTTTTGGTCTACTTTAGCTTGAGTTGCAATTCCAGCATGATCCATACCTGGCAAGTATAAAGCATCATATCCTTGCATTCTTTTTCGTCTAATAATAATATCTTGAAGGGTTGTATCCCAAGTATGACCTAAATGAAGTTTTC
>JAQUZN010000016.1 GCA_028691315.1 Candidatus Izemoplasmatales bacterium
GCTTCAAGAGGCAAATTAAGATCATCAAGCATTTTTTTGAGAACTTGCGAACCTAAGTCTGAGGCGTGAACATCTTTTAAAGATCCTAAAAAACTACCAATGGGGCTTCTCGCAGCAGCGACAATAAAAACTCTTTTACTCATGAATATCCTCCTTTTCATATGAAAGAGCCTAAACATATAATTTGTTTGGGCCAGTTATCTATACATCATAAAAAATGGTTTGTGTTCATTTGAAATGTATGTGAATAAATATTCATATTATGTAACCATTTTATAAAAATATGTTTTAAATGTCAAGCGCTTTCAATCAAAAAATAATAAAGTGGTTATTGTGTTAAACGCACTATGTATCTATCATATCAAAAAAAGCGCCAACTTTAGCGATAAATCGCAAATAATAAAGTAAGCGCTATCAAATTTTTTATATATGAAAACTTATTCACCATAATTTATTACGATTTTTAAGACAAATAGTTCTTGTGTTTTATTCCTGTATAAGATAAAATAAGTGAAGGTGATGAAAATGAAACCAGACACTTATCGTCTTCCAAAAACAAAAGTTGGAGAAAAGACCTTTAACAAGATTATTAGAACCGGTAAAAAATTATTTTCAAATAATGGATATCATTCTACTTCTATAAATGATATCATCGCGAAAGCAAAGGTTGCTGCTGGAACTTTCTATATTTATTTTGATAATAAACTAGCTCTTTACTTATACCTTCTTGATGAATATAGACTAAGTATAAGGCAAGCAAGTTCAGTCGCCATTGAAGGATTAACTACCAGAGTAGATATTGAACGTGCTGGACTTAAGTCATTTATTCAATACGTTAAAAAAGATCCACTTGCCTATAAGGTTATATGGGAATCTCTTTTTGTAGATCCGGTTATTTTTAAAGAGTATTATGAATCATTTTCCGCCTCGTATGTATTTCATTTAAAACGCTTTGTTGACTTTGGGGAAGTGAGAAATGATATTGATTTAGAAACAGTTTCCTATGTACTGATGGGTATTTCAAATTTCGTTGGTCTTCAAATATTGTTTAGAGATAAAGTCACTGAAGCCGAAGTTGATTTTGTTGTCGATGAATCAATGAAAATTCTTCATAACGGATTATTTAAATAAAAAAATAAAGCGCTGAATTCAGCGCTTTTTTATTTGGTAATTCTTGCAAACGTATCCGAGTCCCAAATGTTTTTCTTAAAAATTTTGGCTGTGTCTTCTGCGGATTTAGGTTGCGAAAAATAATAACCTTGCATGAAGCGAATATCAAGATCAGACATCCGTTTAATCATATCCTCATCTTCAATACCTTCAGCAATAACCATTTTCTGATTTTGAATCGCTGTTGATATTACTTTAGATATTTGTTCAGATTCTTGAAAATCATTCATCACTTTCATCACATCTTCACGACTAATTTTAATAATATTGGCTTTGACTCTTGTCATATCACTTATAATATCGAAGTCTAGTCCTAAATCATCAACGGCAATTCGAAAACCATATCTTCTAAATTCAGACAAATTCTGTAGCGCAATTGGGTTTCTAATTGTTGAATAATAATCAATGATTTCTAAGCAAAACGATTCTGCAGAAAATTCATATTTATTAACTATATTATAAAAATCTTCTGCTAGTCCTTCCATCATTAATTGCTTTGGCGAAAGGTTTGTTGAAATAAACAAATCTCTAATCTTGAATTGCTTTTTCCAAGTAAGGTATTGCTGAACGATTTTTTCAAAGCCCCATTTACCAAACCAAGTAATATCGCCAGTTAAATCCATAACATTCAAGAATTTTCCTGGTGGTAATATTCCCATCGTTGGATGGTTCCATCGAAGAAGGGATTCCATTCCAATCATTCGACCGGTCTTTATATCTACAATCGGTTGATAATATAGTAAGAACTCATCGTTTGATATCGATTTTTTGATTTCTTGATAATAACTCATGTTATATTGTTCTTTTTCAATTAAATCTTGTGAATAAAGGGAATAAGTATTTTTTCCTTGCTTTTTAGAAACATACAAAGCTACTTCTGCATTCTTAAATAATTGTGAAGGACTAATTCCATCAAATGGGAACAATACAATACCAATTGAAGCGGTAATCTGCTCGGGAACTGATTTTAATGGTTCTGCTAAAAGTTTTAAAATTGCTTCGGCGTTATTCTTAATCATTTCATTGTTAATATCACCTGTCAAGTAATAAACAAATATGTCCTTTTCAAAATGGCCAGAAATCGAATGTTTGTCACCATATTTTTTAAGTCTTTTTTCGATTTCATCTATAACTTTATCTATTTGCTTTGGTTGATATTTCTCAGCAATATAGCGAAAATTATCTAGATTAATGTAAAACATTACGCTAATAGTTTGCCCTTCTTTGGAGTGATATATCGCTTGATTGATAAGGGCAAGTACATCTTTGCTGTTTTTACTAACTGTTCTTCTTTCAACTAATAAACCAGATTTTTTGGATTCACCGTTTTCAGCTTCTTTTTTATTTTCCATCATTTTTTTATCATTAGCACTACGTCTTACTTCCTTCATGACGTTTCTAAATAGAAAATAAATCGTCACAGAAGCTACAATGATAATAATAAATGCAACGACGATTTGATATTGATCCGCCGGAGTAACCGAACTTAAGAAAACGTTAGAATTCATAATAACACCTCTATTCATGATAATCTTTTGCTCCAAATACATCAATTCGTTTCGTTTTTGCTACTTTATAGAATTGGTCAATGTATTTTATTAAGTCATTAAACTCTAAAGCTTTTGAAAATAGAAAGCCTTGGAAAATATCTGTTTGTATTTGTTTTAAATACTCATATTGTTTTCTGGTTTCCACGCCCTCTGCAACAACTTTCATTTCTAAGTTATGGACAAGTTCAACAATAGTTCCAATAATGCTATGATCTTTCTTATTCGCAAAAATTCCGTCAACAAATGATTTATCAATCTTTAGGTTATCAAATGGAATTTTTCTTAAATAAGTTAATGATGCGTATCCTGTACCAAAATCATCTAATGCAATTTTTGCACCGATTTCGTGAAGGAAGTTAATCGTTTCTTCCAAATAAATAGTAGATTCAATCAAAACGCCCTCGGTTATTTCTAGTACTAATTCTTTTGGATCAATATCTGTTTCTTTGATAATTCGCTTTAAAAGATCCAAAAAATCTTTTTGAATAATTTGCACCGGACTAACATTGACAGAAATAACAAATGCTTTTTGAAACATTTTCTTTAGTTTCACTTGGGTTTCACATGCTTCTCTTAAAATCCAAGTACCGATTGGTATAATCATATGTGATTCTTCTGCGTGAGCAATAAAAATTTGAGGACTTATATCACCTAGTACTGGTGACTTCCATCTTACAAGTGCTTCAAATCCATATATCTCGTTTTTATTATCGATTAATGGTTGATACTTTAACATTAATTGTTTTCGCTCAAGTGCAGTTGCTAGTTCATCATTTACTTGAGTTCGATAATTAACTTCACGAGTTAACTGATCGTTGTAAAAAACATACTTTCCAAGGCCAGCTTCTCTAGCCTTGTATAAAGCCGTATCACATTTTTTCATTAGTTCAGTCATATTCTTTCCATCAGAAGGAAAAATAGAAATGCCTATATGAATTTTAACTTCAACTTTAATGTTTTTAATAATGAGCGGTTCTTGAAAACTTTCTAACACTTTTTTTATTTCTGATTCGACTGCTTCTAAATGTTTAACACTTGGAATTAAAAAAACGAATTCATTTCCACCATTGAAATATATGTTTTTTTTATTTCTTAATGTATTAGTAAGTCTGAGGGCAATTGCCTTTAAAAGTTCATCACCGATATTTTGACCCTTTGTCACGTTAATATTCTTAAGATTATCGACATCAAGCAAACATATCGCTACTTTATCTGATGCAACTAATATTTCATCATCAATTTCAGGATGGATTGCTCTTCTGTTCTTAAGCCCGGTTAATGGATCAAATACATAACTTTGATAAACTAAATTTACTTGCTTTCCAATTTCTTTGGACATAATGTTTAATGCGTCTGCCACATATTTGAGTTCATTGTTTTCACTAATATGGACACTAACGTCATAGTTCCCATTTTTGATTTCATCAATGGAATCAAGTATATCATTAATTGGACTTAATGTTTTATTTATTTTTTTTCCAAGTATTAATGAAATAAACACCATTAGTCCTAAAATCAATCCTAACATAATTATAAATGCTGTTTCAATTCCTAAAATAGATCCATTTTCAATCAAAACCGTAACAGTCCATTTTGATGTATTTATGTAGTTTTCTGAAACATAATAGTTTTTCCCAAACAAATCCAAATTATGACCAGTATCCTCGGTAATATTACTCAGCAAAGAAGACATCCCATCGGTTTGGAATCCATATATCTGGTCCTGAGCGGAAATTTGGTCACCGGATAATAATGTGTAATCTGGATAAGCAGAATCCGAAAAATGTAAGATTTGAATATCAGTGTCTCGATGAATAAAGATTGCTAATGATTTTGATTCACTATCGCTATAAAAATCATATGCATAGATAACATTTGATATATTTGTAACTAAAACATCAATTCCAATATATCCGATGAAAGAATCTCCATTATACACTTTCTGTACAAAAGTAATAACATATTCTCCAGTTATACTATCCACATATGGATATGATACAGCATAATCAGAACTAGCTAAGTCAATAAACCATGGGCGCTGATGTAAAGCCCATGTATTGTCTGATACAAGTTCATTAGCCCCAACATAACAACCATCTATCCCTGTCGAACAGTTATTATCTGATGCGACAAAAATATAGTCATAGACACCGCTAGCGCTGTACTCTAAAACCGATTCGATTTTTGTCAAAAAAGATTGATATGTCACATAATTAGGATCTAACTGATCAGAAATTATTGGCGAATTAGCTGTATTAATTACTTGAAGATAAGAAATAATATCAGAATCTTGAGCTAAAGAGCTTAAGGAAGTTTTGGTGTCATTTAGAAACGCTTCAATTGCTGATGTTGCACTCATTGCTTCAACTTCAGCACTTTGAATTTTTGTTTTATCAAGATTGTTAAAATAAACGAAAGATAAAGTGGCCATAACAAGCACTAAAAACAACGCGTCAAGAAAAATTGTTAGACTAACAATTCTTTTTGACAAACTATTTTGTCTAGTTTTAACTGTATTTCGCATCATTCTCACCGCCTTCTAGTATAAATTATCTTTTAGTTATTTCCCCATGATTTAAAGAAATCGAATAGACCCCACGGCGCGTCTGTCGATGGATTTGTTACTTCTCTAATAAAAATATTAAAACGTCTTGAACGGTTTTTGGTTGCATATTCAATATAGAAATATTTCCCCTTTAAATAAGAAACATAATCAGAGGCATTGTGTAATGAATAGTCTAAAAATTGTATTTCATAGGTATATATATCATTTAAATACTTGTCTAAAGGAAGTTCTACGTCAAAGACATAAAATCCTGAAATATTTCGACCAAAACTATACCTGTACTCACCCGCATAAGTTAAGTAAAATTGTGTCATTTGATTATTTAATGCTTCTATTTCACTAAAAACAGGATAATCTGCAGGGTTTGTAACACCAATAACTGTATCATCACCATTTGTATTATAATTCTTAACGGAAATAATGACAAGTTGATTAGAAAAATTCACGCTATTACTAGCTAAAGTACAAGATTCTTGTGTTTCGTCTGTACAGTAATAAATATCAAATAACAACGTAACATTGTAAGTAATGTCTGTTACTGTTACATAATAATATGTGAAAAGAGATGTATCTTCAGATGTAACTCTGTATCTAACAACAACATCATTTCCTTCACTAGGTTCAAGCCCAGTATCAGGGAATATAGTAAAGTCAGCTAACAACACTTGTTTTTCAGCAGTTGACGAATCATTATTTATTTCGTCTGTCCAGTACCAACTTGTCGTAGCCATATCATATGCATATCGAGCAATGGTTGCTCCATAAGGCAAGTATTCTAGAATTAGAGGCATATATTCATTAAGTGGTGTATTCGCAACAGCACCATCAATTCTATAAAAACGATAACCTAAAAGATCTGCATCATCATAATCAATACCCTCATAATAGACTCGTGGATCAAGACCGGTACTCGTGTCAACAACACCGTTTTCATCTGTAATTGAGATATATGGATAACTTGTTTCATTTTGAAGAGCAGAAAAACGAATATCACTAATATAAGCATCAGTACCAGCTTGTTTTGTAATGACAAGATGAGTTACTAAACTAACATAGTTTGAAGTCCCATCACGGTAATACTCAAAAGCAAATGTATATATTCCAGGTAATGTTTCATAAGTCATCAAGATGTCTAAAATATCGGAGGTCGAATAACTAAGTCCTAAAATTTCTGATGGTGCGTAAGCTGTTGTTCCATCTAAGTGAGTAGCGGTAACGACAATTAGAAAATAGTCATTACTACCCGGTGTAACGCTATATAAATCTAGAGAAGAATCCAATCCTAAATCTACTGAAAAAGTAGTTAAGTAATCCTCTCTTACAGCAAATACATCATTAACATCAGTATCATTTCCGTTCTTTAATACAGAAAATAAGTCGATAGGTCTTTCCGTAATATTATGGATATATGTTGATGTTGAACCATCCTCAGCCTGAACTATATATTCTATTTGATAAGTTTTGTATCCTGCATTATATGTAACTTGAACAAGTCTTGCCGATATAACTTTCGCAAATGGCGAAATCGCTAATGAATGAGAATTCATGTAGCTAATATCATACGTCAAATTCGATAGATAAGCTGCAAGCCCAGTATTATTATATTCAGTAAAATTAGATGTCGATGTATTTATAAAAATTGTCGTTCCCAAATTAACATCAGATGTAATATTTAAACCATTAAATATAATTGATTCATCATCTGAATAGTAATCAAAGGTTGAAATACTACTTTGTGATGATGCAGTTTTATCAAATAAAACAGTTTGAACAGTACTACTACTGAAGTACCTATATTCAAAGTGATAATCTCCCATCCGAATACCAGGCAAGAAAGTAAACGTAATAATGTACGTTCCAGTATCAGGATTCGTAGCCGTGTTTATGGTAACAGGGACACTTGTGACCGTGTAATAATTTGTTGGAACAATTGAAGAATCACTGTATTTTAAAACAAAATAATTTTTAAAGTCATAACCTAAGGTCAAGACACCTTTTGTGTCAGTGAATGTGAATTGTATCGAGCCATTGTAGTTAACATCCCCAAGACTACTCACATCCGCAGGATCTGTAGCATTAATATTTCCACCACCATTAAAAGCTACTGATGTGATTCCTAAAGTACCAGTAGGTAAATACTGAACACCCGGTGTAAATACAATGTAAACATGATAACTCGTATAATATGTGGATGTGGCAAATAAATTATCCCCCACGAAAGCCTCAGAGAAAATCGTAAAATATCCAAGTGACAAAGTGACATTGGATGTAATTGACTTAGAAGGCAATGTTACTTGCAATAGTGACGGATAGTTATTAGAAATTCCCGCATCTTTTTCAGGATACAAAAGGGTCCTATACTGTAGTAAATTAGCTGCCGATGGAGTGCCACCGTAGTAATCCTCTGGCCTTTTCGCAATCAAAGAAAATGCAGATGTAAGCGCACTTGAAACTTTGTAAGAAGCCGTAGTTTGGCCAGTTAAAAATGCTTCCATACTAACTTGATATGTGACAGTATGAGTGTCATAATTAATTGTTGCACCACTAAGTACAGTGCTCGAACCACCATTTTCAGTCATTGTTAAAAGTGTTGATTCACTAGCAATCAACTCGGATTTTTCATTAAAAATTGTTTGTCTTAAAGCATTATATTTATCAATAACAGCAGTATCTAATGCTTCCCTATACATAACAGAAACGCTAGAATAATCAATAAGTAATGATATCTGGTCTTGATAGTCTTCGTTAATCAGTTTAATATCATCTGTCATAATGTTGGAAGGTAAAACAGAACCATATGTTGACCCAGCAGATGTAGATAATACATACATTCCATTCGGTCTTGGATTTGTGCCTTCAGTTTTAAACCTATCCGCAAGTAAATCGTAAGTCATATAATAAATGTATTCAGTTAAGGTAGAATCTGTTCTCATTGGAAAACTTGGATCATACATGTACTGAGTACTCATGCTTGTGATATGAGAATCACTAGGATTTTCAGTTATCCAAGGGACCGCAACAGGTGCGTAATATGAATAACGGGTTGTTCCATTGCTATAAGATGTCTGTGATTGAAAATTAAAATTCGTGTAAGGACTACCAAGGGAAGTTGATACATTACCAACTTGCATATATAAATTTCTAGCAGTAGCTACATAAGTATAAACTCCACCACTTGAAGTTTTAGAAACAGTTCTTGCATATGCATAATAATAACCGGTAAAAACAACTTGAGTCGTGTCATTAAGTTTTGCTGAATAATAAATAGCATCGTTAAACTCAAAAAATCTTGAAGAACTCGAGAAATTTTGAACTTGATCTAAACGACCAATTAAATCAATATTAGGATTGGCGTTAACGATAAAGTCAAATGTTCCACCATTCGACGTCATATCACCATTCAATCCTCTTTGAAGTCGACCGAAAATTCCTCCAAACCCTCTTTTTCCACAAGGTTCTTCTCTTGTATAACCAGTTGGGAAAATAAAGGTATTCCCATCTGCCATATAATACGAAGAAATGTTCGCAAAACTGAATTTATTAATGTTTGTAATATTTGTTGTTGCGATGGCTTTTACTCCACCATAATTGATGGCTGTCTTAATATTAACTATCGTTGTATATCCATTTGCATTACCTAAAGCATAAGTCGCACCAACAATTCCACCTGCAACATCTGTTGAAGAGATTGTTCCATGGTTTAGCATATTTTTCATAACTGAAAGTCCGTACCCAATAACGCCACCAGCGGAAGCATTAATTTGAAGACGGTCATCAGATTCTAAGGTAGAATAAAAGTAATTATAAAAACTTGAATAAGTTGACCCATTATGATAAATATACAAATTTTGAAGCGATACATTATGATTTAGGTATTCACCGATTGTATTTGTAATCGCAGAAATATCACCAAAATTCAGTCCATTTGATAAAACTGAATTTTGAATTGTATCCGCAAGTCCCATACCTGCTGTAATTCCACCGGCTTCAGCTTCTTTATATAAACTACTTCCTAAAATACCACCAGCCCTTGAAAACTTGTCTGAAATAGCAAAAATGTTACCATTATTACCAGTATCATATATTCTAGCATTACCTGACAATGAAACAGCTGTAATTCCGCCTAGAACAACGCCCGCATGAAACGTTGTTACAAGTCCTGCTAGATAGTCATCTGTCGCAAAAACAGGAGTTGAAGTTGTATTGGAATTATAAACCGTAACATTTCCTAGATTTAATGCATTTTGAATTGATCCAGCATTTAATGTCGCAATCCCACTAGCAAATGTATTGTTCGTTCCAATAATGCCGTAAAGGTTTTGTGCTTGTAGACCATAGGATGAAGAAAGATTGCCATAATTCATTGTATTTATAATACCGATAGTAGCTTCAGGGTGAGTTGTTGATTGCGTTCCAAAATGTAAATCACCAGATAAATTAGTATTGACAATACCTCCTACAAATATATTTCCTGTCCCATTGATTTTAGCAAATGTAATATTTCCTTCATTAAGTGAGTTTTTAATGTATTTTCCACTATTTAGGGTTGTTGTTATACCAGAAATATATAATAGGTTAGATCCAAGATTAACGTTTACAACATTAATGTCTCCTTTATTTTGGACATTCAAGAAATCTACATTACTTGAAGTCGTAATTCCAGAAACGATTAACGTTGAAGATAGTGTAATTGTTGATAATCCTGAATTGTTCATAAATGAAACATCGCCATAATTCGCAGAATATCGAATGAGAGTAGAATTGTTATTCAATGAATAATACAAAGGATTAACATTTAGATAGTATGAAGCGTTATACGATAAATCCGCGTAGTTATATACTCGAGATAAAGTTACTGGATAACTTGAAATATCATAGATAGTTCCAGTGAATTTAAACATTTGACTCGAATAACTTGCTCCAGTTGTATTAAAATCAAAACTTCCATGATTAAATAACAGTGCATATTCCACTGCTTCAGTTGTATTAGAAACTCCAATCCCTGCAGCTCTAATCACAGAAGATGCAGAGTCAAAATAAGCATGGATAATTCCATTATTGTATAAATTAGCAAATTTATACACATCATTTGATTCTAAGACAGGTGCATATCCAGCTAATTCTCCAAATACCCCACCAACTTTTTTTGAAGAAGGTAACTCAGAAGAATTAATCGTGCTGACAATATATATATCACCATTATTAGCGACATTGACAATTTGATGTTTTATCGTTGATGTATTTAGTATATATCCTATAACCCCACCAACTCGAGATTCTATCGAAGTTACTCCTGAAACAAAACTGAAAGTTGAAGTGGTTCCAAATCCATGAATAATCCCGTAGTTTACCGCATCACTTAAAGTTAATAGCAATAAATCAGCGGCTCCAACGATTCCACCAATATAGAATTTTGGATTCACATTGTAACTTGATTGGAAAGTATGAGAATTCATATCAATATTTCCGTAATTCGAGACTCTTGAAATGATTCCGGAAGCTTCACCGGCAATACCACCTAAATAAGTTTTACCTATGGCATTGGTCCCCATATTAATATCCATATCAACTATTACATCTTGAATTGTTGCAGCAGTGACTCTACCCGTTACTGCCCCAACATAAAATACATTTGAATAATATGTTTCTGTATTTGTAAGTGCAATGCTTGACTGACTAATATTAAAATTAGAAAGAACCGCATTAGCTCCTACAATGCTAAATAAGCCAGCATAAAAACCAGTACCTCTAACTGTACCTATTGTTATATTTAAATTGTAAATGTAAAAATTATCGACAAGATTACTACCAGATTCATTATGCCCAGAGAATGTTCCATAAAAAGTTACTGCTGGAGTCGAGTATGCTCCTGGAGACAAAACAGACATATCGATGTCTCCTGTTAATATATAGTTATCATATGCAAAAGTGACACCACTTCTTGGTGTGACAAAAGCCATAACCCTCGAGAAAAACGCTAAGTCAATCGCATTATCGATTAAGTAAGCCTCTTTTGTCTCATCGTACTCTAGTCCTTGTAATAAAGGATAACAATCATTTTGATAAAAATACCAACGATCTGTAGCAGTATTTAATGAGGAGGACGACGATTTAAGTAATGAAGTTGTTTCTCCAACAGCCAAACTGTTTGGCACTTTCACACTAAAAGTCGAGGTTCCAACAACCACGTTTAACAAATACACAGATGAATCATATACTAAATTTGAAATAGTTCCTTGATTGGAGTATAAAACAGGTTCAATTATAAATTTATTGATATAGGATCCGTTTACTACAACTTTTGAAACATAATAGGAATTGGTAAAAATTCCTTGATTAGTATGCACAAGCCCTGCGGCTTCAAAAACTTCAGATGATGTTCCAACTTTATACCTAATACCTGCGGCGGTAACATCGGTTCTACTATCAATCACATAAACATGATCAATTAAACCTCCAGAAAGATTAATACCGACGATATTAGATACTTTGTCAATATCAATATGAAGATTTAATAATTCAAAGGTAGGATTTAAAAGCCCAAAATTTTTAATTATCCCTGCATTAAAAGGAAACATGGTGTAATAGCTTGACAATGCAATATCAACTGCATTAATTGAATCAATGACATCTGTATAAACTAAATAGTCATATCCAGCAACGTATAAATTAGTGATGGCAAATCCTTGGCCATCGAAAGTACCTGTAAATATATTTTGATACTCGTTTGATTGTGTATCCGCAAACCAATATCCAATTGGAATAAATGTTTTTGCCCCCATAACAGAATAGTCGATATTTTTTCCAAGAACGTAATTAAGAGATAAAAGCACTGCTTTCTTTGTTTCAGATAAAGCATAGTTTTCGCTTGGCACACTTGATAGATAAACTTGTTCAAATGAAACGTCAACAGAAAATCTGTATAAATCCTCAGCAGTATCAAAACGAATTTTCTTTCCGTTTGCGGCACTAGCACACTCAGAAGGAGTGTTTGATAATTTACAATAATTATTCCTAAAATCTGAGTAACCAATATATTCTGAAGTTGAAGTTTTAACGTCTAACGTATTATCCCAATCAAACACTCCGTCAAACTCAAGTAAATCGGTAGTATCTCCGGATCCAAGTTCAGCTGAAGTTGGAGTAACTATATAGGGTATTAACATCATCGCAAAAATCAACAATGAAAAGAGCGCAAGTATGCGTCTTGGATTCACTATTTTACGAATTTTAGTCATCATATATATATTCTCCTTTTTACCAAGTTCCACCCCATGGAGGTGTTGTTAATTCCCAAACATTCACTGGACCAGAAAGTGCTTGCACGGCTTCAATTGAAAATGCAATTTGTAAAGAATAACCAGGTGGATAATTGGAAAATGACTGGCCACTAAAATAGGACGATATTATCCCAACAATAAGTGCATTCGATGCATCAACACGTTTCACAGGGAGTTTATAATAAATATAGTTATCTATTTCACGATTATCATACCAATTTGTAGTATCATAATTAAAGGGCATGTACTCATCATGTAAAATTGATAACTCCGTTACGATTCCTTCAAAGTTTGTATATGTTAAGGTTAATTGCTCGTAAATTTTAACTCGCATATACGTATCAACGTTACTTAACACACTGACGCTCAATCTAAAATCCTCAAAATAATTTGACGAAGCACTAGAAACAATATTAACTAAATATACTCCTGGTTTTGGAACTCCAGCAGCAACTTCCACTTCTGTAGCAGGATGTAGTTCATCTAAAAAGTAAGCATTTAAATCAACTTCCACAAAACCAACCTCACCAAAGAAAGTGTCTGTTTTTAAATAAGTGAACCAAGCGTATGTAGAAAATGCAAAAAGAGACAATGAGAAAATCAACATTGCCAATGAAAGTATAAACCGTTTTTTAAATCTTTGTTGGTTCACAATATCACCTTTTACTTTTATTTTACCATAAATTACTTTTTTATAAAAAAAAGCCATTATCTTTTCGATGCATTTTTATACTTCTATCCCTAGAAATAAAAAAATGCCCTCGTCTTTTTAGACAACGGCAACTGGCTACCATCTCTCGAAGGCCCTATAGCTTTGCGTCACTAACTTTCGCTAGTTTTGCTATTTACACTATCATTATATATTTGAAATGGATTTTTGTCAACTAAGAATGATTGAATTTATCGTAAAATGAATGAAAATGGGGAAATTCATTTGGATAGAATCAAAGAAATATAACGCAATCGCCAGAAATAAAGATTAGCGATACACGAAATCATCAAACAATCACAATATTTTTGTTGTTTTTAAGTCGATTTAATGGTATCATAGATATTGCAAATTTATTAAGGAGTGACATCTACATGAAAAGCATAATAACAAAAAAAGTCGTCATCATTTTTACAGTTGTAATCGTTATCGTACTATCAGCCATATTGGTTGCTTTTGCGACGGGTAACACAAAGTATCCTTCATTAAGTGATCCAAATGGTGTTTTTTATGAAAGATTAGATGCCGACGGAAATGTTATATACTCTATAACAAATCAAGAACTTTTCGAAGAAATTAAGAGCAACGATGGAGTTGAACAAATTCTATTAATGGTTGATTCTTACTTATTACAAAGTTATCTTGACAACTTAACGGACACACAAATTCAAAACAAAATCACCGAATTGACTTATGGCACTTATGACGCGAGTGAGTTAGCCAATCTCGATGACACTACAAAAGCTTCTTATGAGGAAGCTTATGCTCAAAGTATGATGCTTGCAGGATACGATGGTAATGAAGCCGCGTACGCAAGTATACTACTCGCTAGAGAGATTTACACAAGATATATCATTGATTTTAACAAAGAAATCACAGATATGAATCTCGCAGCAGATTATGTTACTAATTATTTCAATGATATCCAAGCAATTCGCATTCGTTTCACAAGCTCTGCAGATGCACAAGATGTAATGAAGCATTTTAACCTACTTACTTTAAGTACTACTACACTGGTTGAATACTTAGGTTATATTTTTACTTCTGAAACTATTTTAGATAGTAATGAGCAAGTTGCCCAAGCTTATACGACGGTTACCCCTTATTATTTCGATGACTCAGAAAATATTGTGAACTTAAGTGATACTATTGTTTATACGCTTGGTATAAATGGTATCTACTCAGATTCTAATGATAATTCTTATTCTATCGACAATAATGGAAATTTAATTGATGCAACTTCAGAAGTTATCGTCGATAATACAAAACTGTTTGCATCAAAAACTGAAGCCGAAACATATAAAACTGCTAACACTGTATTTTTCAATGTTTCTAAGTCAAATCCGTTTGATAAAAACGAAGATGCCATTGTAACTAACTCTTTAGGTCAAACTGTTTATACAGTTGATTATGCAGGTAGAATACTCGATTTAGCTCATAACGATGTTACTTCAACATGTGGTTTGATTGTAAACAAGGTCTACACTGCAATTGCAGATGTCCCAGCCGCTACTGAGAATAACTCAAGAGCGCTTACAGACGCTGAAATTTTACAAAAATATATATTAATGTATAACTATGTATATGGCGACTATCGTGATGTATTACCTACAAATGCTACTGTTACTTCATTACTTGCATCAGATAATCCTTATTTAACTTTTAATTATGCTGAAGTATTAGCGACGCAAACTTCACTTGCTGCCTATATGTTTAAGACATTAGATTTAGAAAACGCTACATTAAAACCTTTTAGTGCTAGTCCCAAAGCTTACGCTGGCGCTAGTGATACAAACTATTACATGGTTTATAAACTTAACCAAGTTAATAAGGTTGATGTATACCAAATTATGCTAGACTATATTGAAGAAAATATCAATATTCCTACCGAAGTAGCTGGAAACATTACATTACCTACTACTGGATGGTATGATTCTAAAATTGTTTGGGGAAGTGGAAATGCTGCTGTCTTAACGTCCGCTGGTGTTGTTACTCCTCCTGCAGCTGATACTAATGTTGTTTTAACATATACCATAACTGCAAATTCTGTTACAAGAGTAGGTTCAGTGATTGTTAAAGTGCTTGCATCAGGCACAACCAGTACAGTTACAGAAAATACCAACTCTCAAGTTACATTTAAAACAATTTTAAACGATCCTACTCTATATTCAAGTTTATATCAAGCTATGTTAGATGATAAAGTCTATGGTACTGATGCTGATACTAATATCTCTGATCATATGATTACATTAAGAAATGACTATAGTTTTACGATATATGATTACTATTTAGCTTTGACTTATTCTCAAACAGATGCTAGTTTTGCTCTTAACGATAAAGGAAGTAAAGATGTTTTATTCTCACTTTCGGGAAAAATCGGAGCAGATGATTCAGCTTATCAAGTATCAGCTGATGATTTTATGAACTATGTGTTGGCTAAAAACGCATCCTTATATGTTTTATATGCTTCTCAATTAAAAGAGTTAATTACTTCTGAATATTACACAGAAGTATTCGGAACACAAACTGAGATTAGTAAAAACAAATCAGATAAGATGACTGAAATGTATGCTTCTGTTCAATCTGCAAAAGATTATTATTCATACTTGCAAAAACTATATGCAAGCTATGGAATAACATTTACTTATAATTCATTCGCCGATTATGTGTATTTACAATATGGCACAAAAACAGAATCCGATTTATTAAAATATTTCGTTCAAGGTGCTTTACAACCATATATGATTAATGAAGCCATCAATAATTATGATTTAGTCGATTTATTGTATCCTTCAGTTCAAGAATACTATCAAAACTACTTCTCTCTAAACGTTAGTCACATCGTTATTTATGTTGATTATAATGAAGACGGCTCGCCAGATAATTATTTCGATTATTATGCAAGTTTATCTGATACTCAAAAAGATGAATTTGACGCCTTAGTTGCACAGTTTGAAACCGTTGTAGATGATTTTAATGGCGACTTTGCTGCTTTAGTTTTAGCTTATCAAAACGCAACTAGAACTGATGCTAATTGGGGTGTTTTCAAACAAGCTGGCATCAACATCTTAACAGAAGAATTAAATCAAACAGACGATAGTGATGTCACACATTCTGTTACATACAGTGGAGACTACGGCGTTAAAGACAGTTATGTAAGCGAATATGTTCAAGCACTAGTTGACTTATATCATTTATATCAACAAGAACAAAATTCTGATTTAACTGAGTTAACTTCTAGTTTGATTACAACCGAATTTGGATTCCATATTATTCTTGTTACACAGGGTGATGATTTCAATCAACCATCCGCAATCAACGATACTGTAGACCCATCAGACCCTGAATACAATGCGACTGCTGAACCTACTTTGGAACAATGTATGCAATATGCTCAATACTTCTTCTACTCTAATGTATATGATTTAACTGATGCTAATATCGAAGCATTATACAATATTACTGTTCCAGAATTACCCGCAACAGTTACTGCAGCTCTAAAAGTATACTTTGATACTCAACTTCAAGGATTATATGTTCTTGGTACAATCAATGTTACTCTTGCTGATCGCTTAGTTGATGGTACGTTTATGGATAGTATTTATACTACGAAAACAAATGCAGAGTTACAATCTATGCTAGTTGATGTAAAAAATGTATACTATCAAGCATTATTCGCTGATTACATAAAATAATATTATTGAATTAATAAAAAAAGGTCGAAATTTTCGACCTTTTTTCTTATTTAGAAAGTTTGTGTTTGTAATACCGTTCACGTTCTAGTACGCCAATTGGCCCAGTTTGATCTCCAGACTTGATTAGTTCTAATTCCTCACCTAAAACGCAAACTTTCGAATCAATATTATCGATAAAATGAATAATTAACGCCTCAGCAATGTTTGGCTTTTTTGGTGATCCAAAATTGCCATAATAATGATGTGAAATAATGATATGCTCAAGAAGTAATGTTTCTTCAGCATCTTCGAAAGACAGTTCTTTTGCTGTAGAATGAATTAGGTTTGCCCCCATTGTAATATGCCCCACTAACCTGCCTTGAAGAGTATATTCAGAGCCTTCATATGTATCAAACTCAAATATTTTGCAAATATCATGTAGGAATATTCCAGCATAGATCAAATCTTCATTTAAAAAAGGATATACTTTTAAAAACCCTTCAGCTAACTTCATCATTGATAAAGTATGATAAGATAATCCCGAGATATACGCGTGATGAAATTTAGTAGCTGCAGGATACAAGTAAAAATCTTGTTGGTATTTATCATATATAGTATCCGTAATTGCTTTAATAATCGGATTAGAGATCGTATTTAGTTTTTCTTCTACTCCTTGACGAATACTTGATAAACTAAGTGGTGCGTAGTTATAGAAACTGCGCATCAACTTTTCTTTTAAGTCATCTTCTAAATCCATTTCGCCAATGATAGTTACTTCACTTGCAAGTAGATGAATTTTTTCTTTAAAGTTGATTGCTTCTGTTTTAAAAAAATAAATTTTATTCAAAGATACTTCCTCAGATTCATTAATTCTTACGACCAAAACATCACCTTCCATACTTGTCACATTACATGCATATGTATCATAAGACGATGAGTTAATTTGATCAATTTTACCAAAAAAATCTAATTTTTGTCCGACTTCTAAAGTCATAGTAAATCACTTCCTTTAATAAAGATATATGTGCCAATGTCTTGAAGATTAAAAGTCCCATTTCCCTCATCTTCAAAAAGAGTTGTACTTGATAGCTCAAGGACATATCCCTCCGGTATGACAATGGACTCTTCAATAGTTGTTGGCTTAAAAATAATAATGATATTTTCTTCATTATTTAAATGCATCATGATGGACTTAGAAGCCAAAACGATTATTTCTGTATGCTGAAGCAAATCTGAACTTGACTTCATTTTGAATGACGAGTGATTTTTTCTAAACTGAACTACTTGCTGGAAATATTTAATGTCTTCATAATATTTATCGACAAGACTCCAATCAAATAGATTAATTTCATCAGACGACTCAAATGAGTTTTCAACATCTTTTTTTGTTCTATAACACTCTTGCCCACTATGAATGAAAGGGACCCCTTGTGATAACAAAACTATCGATGTCGCTAATTTTTGCTGTTTCACGATAAGAGAAACATCCTTTGTGATATGCAAAGCTTTGTCAAAGAAAGTATGATTATCATGACATTCTACATAATTGATTGATTGGGTAGTATACTTAAACATATACCTGTTAAGCGCGCTTCCCAATAACATTTCTTTAACAATGTCTATTTTCGAAAAATCACCAGTTGCGTATCCTTTCGCTTCGTTTTGGAAAGTTGCACCTTTGATTGTTTCTCTAAATGTGTCATTAAAAAAACCAATCGTATATAACACGTTTTTATTTTTCATATGAGCCATACGGTCCGCTTGATTGGAGGAATACATTTTCCAACCTTCACCATATACGATGATTTGCCTTGATTTCGCTGTTAATTCTTGTCGAAGTTCATTCATGGTTTCAAAATCAATAAGCCCCATTAAGTCAAATCTAAATCCATCTATATGATATTCATCAACCCAATATAAAACTGAGTCAATAATCAGTTTTTGAATCATTTTTCGATGGGTTGCTAAATCGTTCTTACAACCAGAAACATTTGTGTACATACCGTCTCTATCCACATGGTAAGCATAGCCAGGGACGAGTTTTTCAAAAGGAAAATTCACGGGATCGAAAACGTGATTATACACTACATCCATCACAACATTGATATTTTCTTTATGAAGCTCATCAATGGTTTGTTTTAATTCATTAATTCTTTTGTAAGGATCACTTGGATCAGTAGAAAACCATCCTTGTGGAACATTAAACTGTCTAGGATTATACCCCCAGTTATATTTAATCTCTTTATCAAACTCATCAACACCGTCAAAGTCAAATATTGGCATTAGTTGAACATGAGTAACACCAAGCTTTTTAAGGTAATCAATTCCAGCAGGATGAGATTCTTTTGTTTTAATATCCGGCTCAACAATACCAATAAATTTGCCTTTGTTTTTAAAGGCCATTTTAGGATCAATGGTAAAATCACGAACACTCATCTCATAGATAATCGCATCTTGTGGTTCCCCAGAAAAATCCGTTTGATATTTCATTTGGTACGTCTTAGACTTGTCGATAACAACACTATATTCGCTAAATGGTGAAGATGCAACCGCATATGGATCAGTCACGATATATTCATTTCCATTCACATATACATAAAAACGGTACTTATATTTTTCAAGATCACTTTGAACAACTAATCTCCATACTCCTGAAGACGTATAAAGCATTTCATGGATAGTAACAACTTGGTTTAAATCTGTCAGTTCTAAATGCACATATTTTGCTACGGGAGTCCATATTTTGAATTTTGTTGATTGTTTTGTATATGTAAAACCTAAATCAGAACGCTTGTAGTTATAAATATTATCAAATAATTCTGTCCGAACGATTTTTCCAGTGTGTAATTCTGACTGTTCAGCATCTTCATTTTCCACGTAATAACTTTGTCCTAAATCAATATATGCATCAAAATTACATACTAGTTTAACTTCAACACCTAAGTTGATTTTTTGACGAATAACAAGGTCAATGACCTCGTCGTTTCCATGGAGCTTATATGTATTGTTATCACGGTAATGCTTAAGCGGGATAATTATGGTGAGTTCATCAAAATTATCTAAATATGGGTAAAAAGTTCTGTTGTCCATAAAAGCTTCCTATCTATTAAAATACGTTTTCATCGTATATTGTTTTAAAATATCATAATCGTTTTTTAAATCATTCGTTATAATTTTATATACCAAATCATCTATGATTTCGCCAATTTTAAACGCATTTTTGAGTTCTGTGAGTTCCAAAATGTCTTGCCCTTTAAACTTGAGGTCACAAGTCTTATGAATAGGAAGTCCTTCAAAAACGGATTTAATATATTTTGATTGATCATTAGATGGATTTAATACTTTGTTGATGTCATTTGCAACCAAACATGTTTCTAATCCATAAGAGTAAATTAATAATTCGTTGAATGAATCATCCTTGGTTACTTCAATTAAATTAATAATGTTTTGCATGGTCAACTTCTGTTTGTTTGAAAACTTCCAGTTATCAACATTGCAGTCTATATGCATATAAAAACAAAGAGAATAAAAATGCAAATCTGACATATTTTCAAAAGCATGTGTTGAAAGAAAAGTAATACCTTCAGATAAATCTGGTATAGAATCAATCACATGCGTTTTAACCAACATTTGAAATGCTTTCTGATAGTAAGGATAATGAATTAATTTAGAAAATTCCTGGATTATTCTTTCATTAGATATCTTGTGAAGTAACGGATGATGTGTCATGACAGAATCTATAGTCAATTCATCAATATTAAAATTGCATTTGGATACAAAACGAAAAGTCCTAAGTATTCTTAATGCATCTTCTGTAAACCGTTCATTTGGATTACCTATTGCCTTTATAATCCCTTTTTTCAAGTCACTTAATCCATTAAAATCATCAACTATATGACCATCAATATCCATAGCAAGTGCATTAATTGTAAAATCACGTCGAGACAAATCATCATGCAAGTTCGTTGAAAATTGTACAGAATCAGGATGACGATTATTTAAATAAAAACCATCATTTCGAAAGGTGGTTACTTCAAATGAATATTCTTCTAAAAAAACAGTTATTGTTCCGTATTTTAATCCCGTAGGTCTTGTTATTTCAAATAAATTCATTGTTTCTTCTGGAAGTGCGCTTGTTGTAATATCAATATCACTTGACTCTGTATCAAGCAAAAAATCACGAACAAAGCCGCCAACGAAATAGGCTAAATGTCCGTGGTCAATCAGCACTTTTAATACTTTTTTTCCAATTTCGAGTTGTGTTTTCAACTACAATCACCTTACTAATTATAACATATTACTTTAATTATTATACCATCAAATAATAAAAGCATGTTATAATTGCGTTGGTGATATAATGCGTTCAGTAAAGGAAATAGCATCAAATGAAATGATAGTTCATAAGTCCAGATTTATTGGACTAATCTTTCCAGTTGATTCTGAATTAGATATTCAAAACCTGTTAAAATCCGTAAAAACCTTATATCCTGATGCAACTCATTATTGCTATGCATATGTCTTAGGCGAAGATGGCTTAATACAAAAAGCTAGCGATGACGGCGAACCTCAAAAAACCGCTGGCTTCCCTATGCTTGATGTATTGAAAAAACAAGATCTAACGAATGTTTTGGCAGTGGTTGTTAGGTACTTTGGTGGAGTATTACTAGGTGCAGGCGGTCTTATAAGATCATATTCAAAATCAGTTTCATCGCTAATGAATCTAGTCACATTTACACACCTGCAAGAATCATTACAGTGTGAGATGACCATTGATTATCAAAGTTTTGCGCAAATTGAAAAATACTTCAGAGAAATAGTAATCAGGTTGGAGATTACGTATACCGAGTTCATCCACGTTGAATTTGAAGTTTTAGATAGTGATTTTTTAACGTTTGAAAAAAATATAACCAATTACCTTCATGGGAAAGATATTATCAACGTCATTAGCAAAAAATCCTATTATCAATAAAAAAAAGTTCGTTTGAACTTTTTTTATATTAAGTTGTTAATATATTCGAATAAAGAAATAAGAGCATTCGAGAATAGAAAACCTAAAATTACCGAAAATACTGCGTATAAAAACCTGATTTGATCGGTAGAATTTGGTTTAAATATTTTACTCAAATCAACTGCTTGAAGATTCACATAAACAAAATAAGTTGATACAAAAAATAATATAATTCTTGCGATTAAGAAGAGATTTGTACTAATCATAAACATCACTCCAGTATAGCGTCGGGAACAAATTCATCCGACACAATATTTGTATAAATTGAAACTAATAACTCATTTGGTAAACATACAATTGGATATAGACTCGAATTAGTTGGATTTTGAAGTTCGCATATGTCTTTTGGACTTTCTTGATATGTAACACTAATTTTTGAATCACTTACTTGAAGCTTTATGCCTACAATTTGATTGTCTTTCGCATAGCTATCGGTAAGATATAATTCTGACATATCATTTGTAAGTGAACCTGGAACATAAAAGATCCCACTGCTTGCTAATCCACTATCAATTTGATTTTTATAGATAGTATCATATATTTTGTACTCATTTGACTGAAGATCAATCATTAAAATAAGTTCGTCTTTGTAAAACACTTTAGCATATATATTTCCTGAAGATGTATATTTTGCATAAAACGTCATACCTAAAAAAAGAATGATTCCTACAAACATTAAGATTAAAATCAAAATAATGTCATTTTTCTTCATATAAATCAATCTTCCTTTCTTCTTTAATTATACATCAAAAACCAATTCTTTTCTAAAGAAACTTTTCACATATACCTTTTTGAAAATTTTAAAAGATAAGGTATAATAATAGAAGGTGATTTCAATGAAGAAAGTGTTTCTTGTCATAATGCTTATGTTACTTATTCCATCACTTTTTGGATGTAATCAATTTAAAAACCCAAATGAAGATTACTGTGTTTTGGGTAATGATGGTGTCTATTTATGTTCAAAAGATTATATCGGTTATTTTGATACTAATTTCAACTTAAAATTCTACCTTACACAAGAAGATACTTACGATATTTTATCACTATTTGATATTGTTGAAAATACACTTAGTGAATATAACCAGTTGCTAGATAAATACCATGAGTATGATGGCGTAACAAACGTATATTCAATTAATCACCGGTTAACAGATACTTTAATCATACCAGAGAAATTATTTCAAGCAATTAATTTTGTATTGATCCACGAAAAAGATATCACAGTTAATGATGAACTTCTTTTCAATATTGCTTTAGGCCCTGTTTTAAATATATGGCATGATGCTAGAGAAAATTCGCTTTGTGATACATCTGGAACTTCTTTCTACCCAGTTTGTCCTATTCCAAGTGCAATTATAGATGACATAGATTTTCCAACGAATCCCAATAATATAATTTTAAATCAAGACGACTTTTCGATTTCTTTTTTAGAAGAAGGAATGGAAATAGACCTCGGGGGATATGGAAAAGGATATGTCTCTGAAATCATCACGGATATGTTGGATAGTCTTGAAATTAGTTATTTACTTAATGCTGGCAATTCAAACGTTAAAGCGGGAGGTAACAATCCTAATAATACGGATGGGTTATATTATATTGCTTTAACAAAACCAGTTATTGAGGATTCTTACTTAACCTCTTATTTTGCATTCATAAAAGTACCATTCAACATATCAGTTGTAACTAGCGGTAGTAATCAACGATTTTTTATTGGATCAGAGGATGGAAAAGTTTACCATCATATTATCGATCCTAGGACGAATTATCCAGGTGGAGACGCTTTGAGCGTGACTATTCTTTATAACGATGGTGCTTTAGCTGACATTTACTCAACATCAATCTTCCTAATGACTGTGGATGAGGGTCTTGCATTTGTGGAAAGCTTTGAAGGGCTTGAAGCAGTTTGGTATTTAAGTGACGGAAGTATAGTTTCATCATCTGGATTTGAAAACTACCTATTTAAGTATTTATAAAAAAAATAAAACAGGAATTTGAAGAAATCTTCAAAAGCCTGTTTTTTTATTCTTTTTGTCCATTTAGTTGGTGTTCAAATATATAGACTAATTTTTTTCCGATAATTCCTGTAAAAATACCAGTTGGAACTGAAAGAATCATCATATAAGGTAAATAATAAATCAGTGTAGGAGTTTCTAAAACAAACATCGCCATCAATATCTGACCAACCATATGCATAAGCGATCCCATCACACTTGTGGACATTATGCTTAGTGATTTAATTTTTTTTACAAAAATCATCGTTACAATGGCAAATAGTCCCCCACTAATACTTAAAGAAAAACTAAGTAGTGTCGAAACCGGAGAGATGATTGCAACAAGTAAAATCCGAATAACAACAACAATTAAAGCTTCTTTTTCCCCATAAATGTATAAAACAACTAAAGTTAGAATGTTCGCAAGCCCAATTTTCACTCCAGGAATGATGAAAAATGTCGTTGATATCATCGATTCGACAATGCTTAAGACGATACTCATAGAAATCATAATAGCAATAAATATTGTCTTTTTTAATTTTGTTTTTTGATTCATCAAAGTTATCATTCCTTATTAAAAATAGACGTAAATTCGTCTATCTTTTTGAGATTAAAAAACGATATAGCATTACAAGCGGCCAAAAGAAAACACCGATAATTACTACAACAAACCATTTAAAATTAAGAAAAAAATCAAGAAAGTTTAAGTTGATAAAAATTGCTAATCCAACAATTAACAAATAGCCGAAAAACGAAAAGAAAAATTGACTTTTTCGATCATTTAAAAGCTTTTTCCGACGTTTAGTTTTTTCTGGATAAGCTTCTAATATATCATCAGTATTTCCAAACTCTTGAATTGACTTTTTAATAGCTTCATCGACTGGTGTTCCCTGTTCGACTAAATCTTCTACTTTTTCTTCTAAACTTAACGTTAATATATTTATTAACTCTTTTTTGTCTTCTTCATTAAAGTAATCTTTAAGTAATTTAGACACAAAATGTTTTATTTTATTCACCTAAATCACTTCCCAACATATCTATCATAATTTCTCTTAGCAACATCCACTCTTGAATCATTTCTTTATAGTATGCTTTTCCAAGCGATGTCACACGATAGTATCTTCTTTTTCCACCATGTGTTTTTTCTCCAGTATAAGATACAATGAGTTCTCGTGACTCGAGTCTTCCTACAACGCTATAGAGCGTTGCCTCTTTAATGTTAAATTTGTTGTTTGTTCTTAGTTTAATTTCATTGGCTATTTCATACCCATACATGTCACTTTCTAAAAGTAATTTCAGAATGATTGTGTCTATATGTCCGCGTATGACATCACTATGAATCATGGTAACACCTCTATTTTAAGATGACGTATCCGATTGTAATGGCCTTTGGACCACAATGTGCACCAACTGCAGGTGTCAACAAATAATCTTTAACTTCGGTTATATCTGGTCTAGCAGCTAATACTTTTTCTCTTAAATATTTAGTTACTTCTGGATTGTTTGCGTGGATAATAAAAGCCTCTATTTTTAAATTTGCCGTTTCTAATAAAAACTTTTCTAAAACGCGTTCAACTGCTTTATTGAATGTTCTAATTTTCTCAACTGTAACAACTGCGCCTGTTTTGTCTATCTCTAGTAATGGTTTTATTTTTAAAACATCCGCCATAAATCCTGCAGCATTTGATAGTCTACCATTTTTAACAAGATATTTTAAATCAGATACAGCAAAGTAGAGATGATTGTTATCACGAATATAAGATAATGCTTCGACAATTTCATCCATTGATTTGCCTTCATTTGCAAGATCATGAGCTAAAAAAGCCATTTTGCATTGCAAGTACCCTACTGTTTTCGAATCAAAGACGGTTACTTTAATTCCTTCTACCATATTTCTGGCAATCATTGCATTTTCATAAATACCGCTCATTTTGGAAGATATCGTAATAAAGATAGCTTCATCGCAACCTTCATCACGCAACTTTTCGTATGCTTCCAACATTGTTCCTGTTGAAGCCATTGCTGTTCTTGGAAATAATGTAGGGTCGTTTTCGAGCATATCATAAAATTTATCAGCAGTTAACTCTTCGTAGTCAACGTATTCTTTTCCACCCATCAAAATGATCGATCTGATGATACGAATATCGTAATTGTGAGGAATGTAATCTAAAGCTGAATTGGTACATACTAATACACCGCATTTTTTCATTTTCATTCTCCCTATTCAATATGTTACGTTTTCATTATATAATGGATTTTAA
>JAQUZN010000113.1 GCA_028691315.1 Candidatus Izemoplasmatales bacterium
AAACCAGTAGCAAAACCAGTAGCAAAACCTCAAGCAACTCCACAACCTGCAGTAAAACCTCAAGCAAAACCAGAACAAAAGAAACCATTTGGTAAAAAATAGTAGCGCATTTTAGCGTATAAAATATAATTATATAAACTAAAGCCCACCATTTTCAGAGTTGATTGTGAAATTCACAACCAACTCTTTTTGTTTTATAATAAACGAATTTACGATTGGTTTCTTAAAAGTGAACACTTGTTTACTTTTTAATATATTGAGTATATAATAAAGAAGTAAAGAAAGAAGTTGAAATTATGAAATGCCTAGTAACTGGCGCTACAGGACACATTGGGAATGTAGTGATAAGAGAATTATACGCAAGAGGTTATCAAGTAACCGCCCTTGTTTTACCAAAGGATAAAGTCCATATGATTGAAGCTTATTGTAATATCATATATGGAAATATTTTAGATAGTACATTTTTACTTGAGAATGTTAAAGATTTCGATATAGTGTTTCATCTTGCAGGGATTGTTGAAATAGGAACCGGAAACAAAAAACAATTGTTTAGAGTTAATATTGAGGGAACAAAAAACATCCTTAATGCCTGTCAAGTGAATCATATACCAAGATTAGTATATACATCATCGGTTCATGCAATTGAAGAACTTCCAAAGACCGAAGTAATGAAAGAAGTAGATTTATTTGACCCTAATAAAGTAAAAGGATTGTACGCAAAGTCAAAAGCAATTGCGACAGATTTAGTTCTTCATCAAACGGATCCTTCTTTAGAAATAGTAATTGTTCACCCATCTGGAGTAATTGGTCCATATGACTATCAACTATCTAATATTTCTCAACTTTTTATAGATTTTTTAATGGGAAGGCTTGGGGCATATATGAGTGGTGGATATAACTTTGTAGATGTAAGAGACGTTGCTTTTGGTATTGTTCAAGCTGGACTGATTGGCGAAAATAAGGAATGCTATATTTTATCTGGTGAAGAGATTACCGTGAAAGAGCTTTTAGATAAAATTGCCGAATATACTGGAACAAAAAAAGTAAAAACAAAGCTTGCGTACTGGTTTATCTTATCGATGAGTTATTTTGCTGAAATATACTATAAAATCGTGAAAAGAAAACCGCTTTTTACGCACTATTCAATTGTTGTACTGAGATCAAATTATCATTTTTCAAATGATAAAGCAAAAAAAGAACTTGGGTTCAAAGTGCGTAATATCAATGAAACGATATGTGATGCCATTGATTTTGCACAAATTGAGTTTTTGGTAAAAAAAGGTCATAAATTTAAAAGAAAATCTCTAGATTCTTAACAAACAAAACAAGAAATGAAATTATTTGTTTCTTGTTTTATTTATCTAATTTTTGAAATAATTTATTTCAAAATATTACGAAAAAATCACTTGGTTTTGATTTACAAAAAAACATAAACTGGTATAATAAAAATGGTTACAGACTACTGGGGAGGAATCGACTTGAAACAACAGATAACCTTAGCGCCGATATTTTCTGATTATATGGTTTTTCAGGCGAATAAACCAATCAAAGTTTTTGGAACCTGTAAAAAAGGCGCTGAAATTATTATTACTTTTCCTCACCAAGAGGTGAAAATTAAAGCTAAAGATGAAAGTTTTTTAGTAGAAATTTCGGAAATGAAAATGACCAAACAAGGTTTTTCTTTCTCGGTTACTTCGAAAAAAGAAAAACAGACCATATATAATTGTTTAGTTGGCGAGGTATTTATCTTAACTGGCGAAGCCAACGCGAGTTTTTCTCTACAAGAGTCATATGAACCGTTGGTTCAAGAAAATACAATGGTCAGATATTATCAGGAGATAAACAAGTACTATCTTACTAATCACAATGACGAGTTTGATTGTAAATCCTCATGGATGATTTCAAATCAGGAATCCGCTAGAACTTTTAGTGCGATTGGCTATTATGTCGCCAGCGGTCTTTGTGAAAATTTACAGTCTCCAATCGGCATTATTTTACTTGCAATGAATGATTCTTCCATCTTTTCATGGATTAATTATGAACATATTTTGGCTAATGATAATCTTAGAAAAGTAATCATTGATTATCAAGTATTGCTAGATGCATATCCTTCAAAAGCAGATTATGACTCGGTATTCGAAGAACAAGTTTCATATTACCAAGAAAGTCATCAATTAAGTTCAATTCCTATGGGACCAAGACATCACAATCGTCCAGCTGGATTATATGATACACTGTTTTCTCCACTTGTTCCTTTCCCTATTAAGGCAGTTATTGTTTGTCACGGAGAATCTTGCGGACATCAAACAGATTTATATGAAGAAGGCCTAAAAACAATGATTTTGGCTTGGAGAAGTGCATTACATGATTCTAAACTTCCGTTTTATTTCACTCAGATAGCAGGCTATTTATATCCAGGCGAACAAATTGATTCAATGGCATTTTTACGAGATGCACAGACGAAGTGTATGAACGCAAGTGAATATGTCTATATGACGACTGCAATTGATTTAGGAGATAATGATAGTATTACTCCGAAAGATAAAATTGGAATATCTGAACGAATTACCAATATCATTCTTGAAAAATCTTTCAAGATTGGTAAAAATACGATGTGTCCAAGTTTTTTCAGTTATCAAATCAATAAAAATAAAATGGTTATTCACACACAACATAATCCTTTAAATTTGGTATCAAAATCAATGCAAAGTCTTGGCTTTTTCTTATCATATGATAGAATTAAATTTTTTGAAGCCAGAGATGTTGTCCTAATGAATAATCAAATAATTATTCCTGATGTAAAAAATGTGAGAGAAGTTAGGTACGGTTTCATTAATTCTCCGCTTCTTGATATATATTCATCTAATGGTCTACCATTGCTTCCGCTTCGAATTATAATTGATATATAGAAAAACCGCTTCTGGTTTTTCTTTTTTTTTTCGAAATGAGAGGATGTTTATTGTATAATAGAAGTGGTGATATTTTTGAAAGAATTTAGAGTCAGTGCCAAAGAGATTGCTGAACTATTATTTGGTTCAGGAAACATCACAAGTGATCGTGTGTTACAGACTCGCGCTAATGAGGGAATCGAAATCCATCAGTATTGGCAAAGTTTATACAGCGAACGTGATTTTAAAGAAGTCTTTGTCAAGACTACTTTTTCTCGTGACGATATTCTTCTTGAAGTCACAGGAAGAATTGATGGTATCCTCTATGGCGAACAACTTATTACTTTAGAAGAAATTAAGTCGACTCATTTGGATTTTGAATACCTTGAAATCGATACTTTTCCTGAACATATGGTTCAAGCAAAATTATATGCATACATATACATGCTTGAAAAAGATTTAAAAAAGATTAAGGTTGTCCTAACATATATTCAAGTTGAAAATCGTGAAAATATTCAATTTGAAAAGACGTATACATTTAAAACGTTAGAAACATTTTTCACTAAAACAGTTTCTTCGTATCTTGAGTGGGTTCAAAAACTCGCAACACACGAAGAAGAGCGACTAAAATCAATCGAAGGATTAAGCTTTCCTTTTCCAGAGTACAGAATAAATCAAAGAGAATTAATGGCCCATGTATATCGAAGCATCTTAGACAAAGATATTCTTTATGCGATCGCACCTACAGGCATCGGTAAAACGATTGCGACACTATTTTCATCCTTGAAGGCAATTCATACCCCAAAACAAAAAATCTTTTATTGTAGCGCAAAAAACGACGGAAAAGTCATTGCACTAGATACTATTTCTATTTTAGAAAAAAGTGGATTAATTGCTAAAACATGCGAAATTACAGCCAAAGATTCAGCGTGTCTGTTAAAAGAAAGAGATTGCGACCCTGAAGTATGCAAATATGCTCATGGTTACTATAGCCGAATTTATCATGCGATTAATGATTTATTTGAAAGTGAAAGTATATTTTCAAAAGAAATAATAAAGGTTTATGGCAAAAAACATAAGGTTTGTCCTTTTGAATTTTCACTTGATATATCCAATTATTCTGACATTGTAATTTGTGATTATAATTATGTGTTTGACCCACGTGCTCATTTGATTCGCTATTTTGAAGATCATACATATCAACCAATTTTATTAGTTGACGAAGCGCATAACATGATTTCAAGAAGCAGAGAAATGTATAGTGCTACCATTAAACAAGATACATTTGAAAAAATGCTTGGGTTTGCGAAGTTTTTAAAACCCAGCCCAAGACGAGAAATTCAGAAGTGCTTGGATTTTGTTCAAGAAAAGGAAATTGATTACTTGCTTGAAGTAGACTTTGTAAAAAAAGATGATTTAGACACAGCTCTTTTACAAATACTAAAACGACTTCTAGTTAAATTTGATCAAATATTAACTAGTGAAACGAAGATTTCCTCTAAATCACAAGTTCTTGATGCTTATTTTGAAGTGTTTCAATTTCTTAAAATTTCTGAGTTTTACAATCAAGAATTTATCTTCATATACGAAAAGGTTAATGGTAAAGTAGAAATCTCAATTAAATGTTTAAATGCGAGTGAATTTATTACTCGAACAATTAAAGATTATGCTGAGTCTTGTACGTTCTTTAGTGCAACTTTAGATCCAATTTATTACTATAAAACATTACTAACAAATGGACTAGGAAAAGATATCAAAATGGTTTCTTCTTTTAAACAAGATAATTTACTTCTTGTGAATGTCGATAGCGTTTCAACAAGATATAATGACCGCTCGAATTCGAAATCTACGATTGTAGAAGTTTCAAAAGCGTTAATTGAGAGTAAAAAAGGAAATTACATTTTGTTTTTCCCAAGTTACCAATACCTAAATATGATTGCAGAAGAATTGTCTTTGGACAGTGAACTTGTGGAAGTTATCTTACAAAAAAGAGATATGAGTATTAGAGAAAGAAACGAAACTTTAATGATGTTTAGAGAGTCTAGTGAAAAAACCCAAGTAGGTATGTTTGTGATGGGTGGAGTATTTGGTGAATCCATTGATTTGATTGGTGATATGTTGTCTGGTGTTGTGATTGTTGGTGTTGGACTACCACAGTTAAGTCCAATTAATAACATATTAAAATCACATTTTGATATTGAATTTCACTCAGGATTTGATTTTGCTTATACATACCCAGGACTGAACAAAGTAATACAAGCAGTCGGTAGAGTTATTCGTAGTGAAACCGATAGAGGGATAGCTATTTTAATTGATGACAGATTCTCTTCCAGAAAATATTTATCTCTTTATCCAAGAGAGTGGAGTCATCTTAGAAGTATTAATCAAACAAAATATCTAAAAAAAGTCTTTAATGAATTTTGGAAAGAAGGAAAACAGATTGAAGAAAATAATGATAAGAATTCTTAGATTTTTTCTATTATTAATCATGATTGTTTTAGCTATAGTTTTCACCATCAACTTTCCA